>DRGS01000034.1 GCA_011053245.1 Phycisphaerales bacterium | reverse complement strand
ATTTATAACGCTTTTCATGACTGAAATGAGCTTTTGGGCGTCCGTAGTACCGGCAAATGCGCACTTTTCGCATTCTTTCAGCCCGGCGTAGAGCAATGATGCGTCTTTTCTCTCATCTGCGGTGAGGTACCGGTTACGGCTGCTAAGTGCCAAACCGTCAGCTTCGCGAACCGTCGGGCAGACCTCAATCTCAAGCGGCAAATTCAGGTCACACACCATACGCTTTATGATGACGGCTTGCTGGGCGTCCTTTTGACCGAAAAAGGCAATATCGGATTTGACAATATCGAATAGTTTTGCGCAAACGGTTGTTACCCCGCGGAAATGATCGGGGCGCGAGCGTCCGCAGAGGTTTTCCGTGAGTCCTTCGACCGTCACCCATCTGACATTTTCGTCGGGGTACATCTCACTTGCCGCTGGGGCAAAGATCAGATCAACCCCCGCATCTTCGCAAAGTTTGGAATCAGCGGCAATATCCTTCGGATATTTATCCAGATCTTCACTGGGCCCGAACTGCGTCGGATTCACAAAGATGCTTACCACAACGAAATCGCACCGCCCTGCCGCTGCTTCTATCAGGGACAGATGCCCCCGATGCAAAGCGCCCATCGTAGGCACAAAGCCGACAGTCTTACCCGCCGCCCGAGCAGAGGCGACAAGCTGCTTTACGGATTCAATTGATTCTTCGATTCGCATTTTCGATTTCGGTTAAATATATAATGGTTTATTTCATTCGTCAACTGATCTATATTTCCCTGCTTACGCGGGTCAAACTCGCTCACCGAAACGCGTATCACCGGACATCCGTCCCAGCTGGCGAACAACTCTTCATAACATTGCGAGAGTTCCTCTATCGAGCCTGGCTGGATCTGCTGTTCGTATGGCCGGTTCCGAGCGTGGATACGATCCAGAACCGCGTCCGCAGAGTCTGTCATGTATATTACAAGCACAGGCGCAGCGATTGAGCTTGCAACTCGTTCGCTGCGTTCATTGTAAAATGTCAACTGCTCCGGCGTAAGCGTCCGTTCGGCGAATATCCGGTCCTTCTCGAAAACATAATCGGCAATAAATATATCTCCAGTGGTCAGAACCTTTTTGTCAAGCTGGTCCAAACGGCTTATCAAGAAGTGCAACTGCGAATTTAAGGCAGCCTCCCTATCACCCGCACAGGCATCGGCAATATACGGATTCGTATCGTAGGCTTCCTTTATCATTGCCCCGGACAAAGATTTAGCAAGACCGCAGGCAAGAGTAGTTTTCCCAACGCCAATTACCCCTGCTATAGAGATCAACTGCGGGACATCCGGGTCGATTGTATAGTCACCACCGCCAAGACGACCTGCAAGCGTGCTGATGCTCTTTTTCAAAATCGGATGGATCAAATCACCTGCAAGCTGCGTAAGCGGCTCTAACACAAATGACCGCAAATGCATCCGAGCATGCGGTACGGTAAGATCATCCGTTTCGATAACCTCATCACCATAGAGCAAAAGATCAAGATCGATCGTGCGCGGCGACCACTTCTCCGCGCGTACTCTGCCTAACGAGTTTTCAACAGCAACCATCCGTGCAAATAACTCTAAAGCCGAAAGTGACGTCTCTACCTTAACCACAGCATTAAGATATTCCGCCTGATCCATCCCCCCAAGCGGCGCCGTCGCTATCATATCACTCACAGCACACACAGAAATATGCGAAGACTCCCCAAGCATCCCAATCCCAATCGCACTCTGCAAATGCGAATGCGTATCCCCCACGTTACTGCCCAAGGCAATATACGCCACCGTAGATTTAGACGAAATGTTCAATTTACAACCGCCCTACCATATTTGGCTATTACAGTTTAGCGATACGCCCCATCGCTTCGGCTACGTTGGCCGGGTTGTTGAACGCGCTTAGTCTGAAGTACCCCTCACCAGCAGCACCGAAGCCTGCACCCGGGGTACCGACGACGTTTGCCTTTTCAAGCAGCGTATCGAAAAACTCCCACGATGTCGTCCCCTCAGGAACCTTCAGCCAGACGTACGGAGCGTTGACCCCGCCGTAAACTTCATAGCCAAGCTTCCCAAGCGCACCCCTGATCGTAGCGGCATTTGCCATATAAAAATCTATCGTCTGCTTGACCTGCTCTTTGCCGGCATCGGTATATACCGCCGCCGCCCCTACCTGGGTCACATAGCTTACACCGTTAAACTTCGTGCAGTGTCGCCTGTTCCATATAGCGTTAACGTCAACAGCGGCCCCGTCGGTTTTGTAAGCTTTCAGCCCCTTCGGCACAACGGTAAACGCACACCTTATACCCGTAAACCCAGCCGTCTTCGAGAAACTGCGAAACTCGACCGCAACGTCTTTGGCTCCTTCGATCTCATATATCGAATGCGGTATCTCAGGATCCGAGATGAAAGCCTCGTACGCCGCATCGAACAGAATTATTGCTTTGTTGGCGATAGCGTAATCGACCCATTTTTTCAATTGCGCTTTCGTAGCCACCGCACCGGTCGGATTGTTCGGGTAGCACAGGTAAATAATATCAATGTCTTCGGTAGGCAGTTCGGCTACGAAATTATTGTCTGCTGTACACGGCATGTATACGATATTTTCGTATCTGCCCTTATCAAGTGCCCCGCCGGTCCTGCCTGCCATCACATTCGTATCGACATACACCGGATAGACCGGGTCGGTCACAGCGATCGTATTGGCAAGCGAAAAAATCTCCTGAAAGTTGCCGGTATCGCATTTGGAACCGTCCGAGATAAAAACTTCCGAAAAATCAAGCTCAACTCCGCGCGAATTGTAGTCATTCTCAATTATCGAGTTTATGAGAAAATCGTAACCCCGCCCGCCATCGTCATAACCGTGAAACGTCTCACGAACTGCCATTTCGTCGACGGCTTTGTGCATTGCTTCGATAACCGCAGGCGCAAGCGGCTCTGTAACATCACCGATCCCGAGTTTAATGATCGCAGCTTCCGGGTTCGCCGCGGCAAAAACCCTAACTCGCCTTCCGATCTCCGGAAAGAGGTAACCTGCCTGAAGTTTCAGGAAATTTTCATTGATCTGAGTCATTTAGTCATTCATCCTTTGTAATTTATCAAATTTAAATCTTTGCATAGTAAATTCCAGCAAGCGGCTATTTTATTCTGCATCGGAGCCAGAGTCAATGATTTGCTGAAAAACCGAAAAATTATCGGCTCCGGTCGCCTCGCAGGGCCCATTGCACCCGCTTTCCCAAAAAAGGTGTAAAAATAATGATGATTTACATAAAATCAACCCGCTTTTTTGCCGAAATAGCTTTTACGAGAATGTATTTTTACTATTTGGTATAGCAATAAACATAAGCCATGGAGAACTTGTGAGTAACGAATCTGATAAAAAAATAGAATCCGCCATATTTTCCAGCCTCGAAGGCGATCCGGAACTTGGCATTATTGTCGATATTTTTGCTGAAGAATTCCCGAGGATCTTAAGCGACATCAAGCAGGCCTGTGACACTACGGACATTGATCTGTTAAAGCAAGCCGCTCATCAGCTTAAAGGCTCAAGTCAAAGTGCAGGCTTTGCGGTAATAGGCGAGTACGCGATAGAACTCGGCAAGTTTGCCGGCAAGGAAATGGACAAAGCAAAGGAAACTGTCGATCATCTGACTGAGATCTGCAAACAAGTGATTACCCGGCATGAAAATAAATAAAACCATACCGCCCAACGCCAATAAATTCCACATATAAAAATGGGAGTTTAAAATGAAAAGTTTGATAGTTGAAGACGACTTTACTTCACGTAACCTGATGCAGATATATCTGGCGGACATGGGACCGTGCCATGTCGCAGTTAACGGGCGAGAAGCTGTCGAAGCAGTTACAGAGTCTTTGAATGAGCAAAAGCTTTACGATCTGATCTGCCTTGACATAATGATGCCCGAGATGGACGGCATTGATGCTCTTGCAGCAATTCGCAAACTCGAAAAGGAAAAGGGGATCGAAGGACTTGACGGTGTTAAGGTAATAATGACAACAGCCAAGGGACAGTCTCAGGACATCTTTGAGGCATTCAATACCGGCTGTGAGGCCTACCTCATTAAACCTGTAAGAAAACCGGAACTAATTGCTGAGATACAGAAACTCGGTCTCACCGTCCATTCCGCATAGATAACCTTAGATATAGATTCTCACGCACATATTTTACAGCATTATCGAAGACCGTCATAACATCAGTTTCAATATCGTCCGCCAGCCGCAGGTATAAGGGGGGGGTATTATTCGACCCGTTCCGGATCGGTGCAGGTTGATGAGTGGGAATTTTATGACCTGAAAAAGGATCCGGTGGAAATGAAAAGCCAATATGGCAACCCAAAATACGCCGGCAAGATCAAGGAACTCAAAGCCGAACTTGAGCGTTTGAAGGTTTACTATAAGGTTCCGAAAACTTAGACCCGGCATGGGCAGGATGCGGAGACCGGGTATGTGACAGCGGGCTGGTGCTGTTTTTGGGGAACTCTCTGACACTTTGCTTTTAGAAACTATCGGAATCGCGATAGGCCTGGATCAAAGCGAGTTCGCCTTCTTTGCCTTTTATGCTGTTTCCGTGTTCCATGCAAAGAACGCCGTCGTATCCTTTTTTGCTGAGATGCTTGAAGATATTCTTATAGTTGATCTCACCTGTACCAGGCTCTTTTCTTCCCGGATTATCTCCGAGGTGAAAAGCCGCTATTTCACTCCATGCACGATCAATATTTGGAATGAGGTTGCCCTCGGTGATCTGCTGATGGTATAGATCGTTTACAATCTTACAGCTTGGGTCGTTTACGGCTCTGCAAATCTGATATGACTGAGGTATCTTGGTGAGGAACAAACCCGGATGATTATGCGGATTCAGGGGTTCGATGACTATTACAAGGCCTGCTTTGCGGCAAATTTCGGCACAATATTTGAGATTTTCTATGACGTTGGCCGTCTGGTAATCCCATTCGAGCCTTTCATCGTAACGGCCCGGAACGACGAGTACCTGTTTAGCTCCGGTTGTTTTGCGAACTTCTACCCATTTATTGGCGGCTTTGACAAGGTCATCCTTGATCTTGTTGGGTGGTAGAACAAATGATCGTTCTTTAAAAGAGGCATATCCGACAAAGGGGCCGAGGTCCATGCCGAGTTTCTGAAGTTTTGAAGCGATCTGTTTCTGCAGTGACTCTGGTTTATTCATCAGTCCGTTGTCAAAGATCGCCCTGAAACCCTGGTCATGAATAAACTGTATCCTGTCAATCAAATCGCCAGGGGCAAGATTCTTGAAACCGTTCAAGTTAGGGGCGTATTTCAGTTTGAATGGTTTTCTGGAAGAGCCTTGCGTCTCCTTTGCGTTTGATGTGGAAACAACATTTCCCATAGCGACACCTGTCGCGATGCCTGCAGCTATAAAGTTTCTTCGATCCATAATAAATTCTCCATTGATTTCAATTTCAGTTTACTCGAATATTGCTTTTACGATATCGTTTATTGCTTTTCGTGTATTTGCGTTTGCTTTGTTTGTTATAATGCTGAAGATGCGGTCACCGTGTTCGGTCCGGCATATCCCTGACAGGGCCTTTACTCCATCGAGTGTACCGCTCTTTGCGAAAACTTTGCCCTTGTACTTTTTGTCCGTGAAATATGCTCTTACGGGGCGTGAACCCTTTAGCCCCCCTACCGCGAGGGTTTCTTCGAAAAATTTGCGGTTTGGTCCTTTGTAAATATCCCGCAGTATCGATGTCAGAGCATTGGGTGAAAGTTTGTTCTGGCGACTGAGGCCGCTGCCGTCTGTCAGTATGAATTCGTCGGCTTTTACACCTGTTGATAACAGGTATCTCTTTGCGAGGTTGAGGCCGTGGGGCCATTCGCCGTTTATTCTGTATGAAGTGTTCTCGGCGGATATTGTTTTTATAAGCGATTCGGCGGCCAAGCCGAAACTGTCGGCATTGCAGCGGGTGAGGACCTCGGCGATGGGGGTTTTGTATGTGCGCAAGGTGCGGATGGAACTGTCCTTTTTTATGTACTTTTCGGTGAAGTCACCTTTTACCTCTATGCCGGCTGCGGCGAGGCGTTCGGCGAGTAGAAAGGCGAAGAATGCGGCGGGTTTTTCGATGGCGACGTCGAAACCGGATTCGCTTTTGCAGTAGCCCTTTACGATAAGCTTATTTGGTACGGAGTTTCGCCAGGCACCTACGGCGTTGGTCTTTGAGGAGGGCTTTACCTTGTTGACGAGTGTGACGAAAGCCGTTGACGGGGTAAGGGTCAGGGTGACGGACTTGCCTTTGCGTTTGGCATCGATCTTTACGCAGTTGGCGTTGTAGTTGAGACCGCTGACTTCGCAGGCGTAATAGCGATTTAGTTGGTCCTTGGGCCATGATGGATGAACGCGGTTATTGTCGAAAAATGTGGTGTCGGCGATGATACCGTCTATGGATCTGATGCGTGCTTTTTTCAGGGCGAGGATAATATCTTCGAATATCCAGCCGGGTTTTCTGCCGTACTTTGCATCGGTTTCGGGGTCGCCGAGGAGCGGGTCGCCTGCACCGATGATCACGAGGGTGCTATCGAGCATTCCGATGGTGGTGGTGAATTTGTAATTGGGTCCGAGGTACTTTAACGCCGAAGCCGAAGCGACGATCTTGGCGTTGGAAGCCGGTATCATGGGCGTTGCAGCGTTGCGGGTGTAGATGGTTTTGCCGGAGGATGCGTCGATGACCTTTACGGCGAATTGGACCTTTTTCTGTGATGAGTGGTTTATTACAGAGTCGATCCGGCTTGCGGTGGAAGCACACAAGGGAGCTGCCATAAGGCACGCCGCAGCTATGAGTAACAGTTTTTT
>DRGS01000033.1 GCA_011053245.1 Phycisphaerales bacterium | reverse complement strand
CCATAGAACTTGACGCCTTCTTGATCGTCCTGCCGATACGAAAGTTCCTGCCAATGGTTGGGTTATCGAGTCAAAGATGACAACCACTCAGGGTGCTGTAGCGACGCTCTTAGTTAAGGAAGGCCAGCTCAATAAAGGCGATGTGATAATGGCCGGGTCAGGTTACGGTCGCGTGCGGACGATGCGGAACAGTATCGGCAGGACGATCAAGAAGGCGTCAAGTTCTATGGCTGTCGAGGTTGTCGGTCTTAATGAAGCACCGCAAGCCGGAGATAAATTCTTCTGCCTGAAAGATATTAACCGTGCAAAGACCGCCGCCGAAGATAACAAGGCACGCCAGAGAGAGAAGACTCTTGCAAAGCGTTCTCATATTACCCTTGAAAACCTCTTCAGTCAGATCGAAGCCGGTAATATCAAAGAATTGAGCCTTATCGTCAAGGCTGATGTTCAGGGTTCGGTGGACGTACTGATGAAATACCTTACGGATCTCAGTACCGATGAGATCAAGATCAAGATCCTGCACGCAGCGGTAGGTGGAGTTTCGGAAAGTGACGTGGTATTAGCCGAAGCTTCCGGCGCTATAATAATAGGTTTCAATGTGGTTCCGGAGGATCGGGTCAAGATGATCGCCGATTCCAGCGGAGTCGATATAAGGCTTTATAATATTATCTACCGCATAACCGAGGATCTTAAAGACGCTATGCTCGGTATGCTTGATGCCAAGTTCGAAGAGAAACAGGTCGCCAAGCTTATTGTCAGAAATACGTTCAGGCATTCGAAGGTAGGCACCATCGCGGGATGTCTTGTAAGCAGCGGAGTGATATCCAAGAAGGCGAAGCTTCGCCTGATACGCGATAACATTGTAATAAGAGAAAGCTGTTCTATCGATTCGCTCAAGCATTTCAAGGACGATGTCCGCGAGGTCAAAGCGGGCAATGAGTGCGGAATAAAGATAGCCGGTTTCGACGACATAAAAATAGAAGACGTTCTGGAGGCCTATGAGGTCGTGGAACTTGCCAGGACATTGTAATGCCATCGAGAAGACAGGAAAAAGTAGCGAGGATCATAAGGGAATCGGTTAGCGATACGATAATGAGCCGACTTAGCGATCCGCGGATCAAAGGACTTGTCAGCGTTACGAAGGTTGACGTTTCCCCCGACCTGCGAAACGCCACTGTTTATCTTAGCATCATGGCCGACAACGACAAGATAAGGAATAGAACGTTTAAGGCGATCGAACACGCCGATAGACATATACAGACGGTTTTGGGCCAAAAGATGACGTCGAGGTATTGTCCGCATCTTCACTTTAAGCAAGATGTCGAATATAAGAAGACGATGGAGACGCTGAGACTTATCGATGAGGCGAAAAAAGAATTTGAGGAAAAAGAGGGCGCCCGCAAAGAATTGTCGCCAGAACAAGACGGGCCGGTAACAGAGGATCATGAAGAATAGTAAAGTATATTCCAAGAAAGTAACCGATTTGTGTCGTTCGCTAAAGCGGGGCCAAAGCAGGATTGAAAAGCCCTCGTTTGACGACCCGATAGATATGGTGGTGTTTGCCATTATCAGCGAAGATTTTCCGGAGGCTTCGGCCAGAACGCTAATAAAGAGGATCGAGAAGCATTTTGTCGATCTCAATGACCTGCGTGTGTCGAGAACCGAAGAGATCGCCGAGTTCCTCGGAGGTGACAGCGAGATATATAAGAAACTCGGCGAGACAATGACACGGGGCCTCAACTCGACCTTTGAAAAGTATAACACGATGAGCCTGACGGTACTCGAGGAAGTGGGTAAAAGGCAGGCACATAAAGAGCTTGATGGACTTGAAGGCATTAGTGATTTTGTCGCAAGGTATTGTTCTACGGTATCGTTTGGCAGTCACTACATACCGCTTACGGAGCCCATGGTCGAGTATCTCAAAGAGGGCGGATTTGTCAATCCCAATGCCGATACAAGAACTATTGAGGGCTTTCTTGAGAGGAAGATAAAGGCTACGGACGGTTTCACATTCTATGCACGATTACGGCAGGAAAGCGAAAAGCCGAGAAAGAAAGCAAAGAAGAAGGCGAAGAAAGCTGTCAAAAAGGCGACCTCGACAAAAGCCAAAAAGAAAGCGGCTAAAAAGGCTGCGAAGAAAACTACAAAGAAGAAAGCAGCGAAGAAGACTGTAAAAAAAGTTGCAAAAAAGAAGACTGCGAAAAAGACAGTTCCTAAGAAAACTGTAACAAAAAAGAAGAAAAAGAAATAAGAAAGGTTTTTGTTGTGTCGAAGAAAGTTTTGAAATTAGGTATCCCTAAGGGTTCTCTGCAAAAGGCTACGTTCGCGTTATTTGAAAAGGCAGGCTTTAACATCTCAGGTTACGAGAGAAGCTATTTCCCGAAAATCGATGACGCGGAGGTAGAACTTACTCTGCTCCGCGCACAGGAGATGAGCAGATATGTCGCCGAAGGTGTCCTCGATGCAGGTTTTACCGGGCACGACTGGATAGTTGAAAACGGTAGCGATGTCCATGAAGTATGCGAACTTCTGTACAGCAAAGCCACGAATAGGCCTACGAAATGGGTCCTTGCCGTTCCAAACGAATCTGATATAAAAAAGCCCGAGGATCTTGCCGGCGGCATAATCGCTACCGAGCTTGTCGGAGTGACGAAAAAATACTTCGCTGAAAAGAACATAGACATAAAAGTCGAGTTCAGTTGGGGAGCAACCGAGGTCAAGGCCCGCTTAGTCAACGCAATAGTGGAACTTACCGAGACGGGTTCTTCGATCCGTGCAAATGACCTTCGGATAATAGATACATTAATGACTTCCACGACGAGATTCATTGCTAACAAGAAGGCGTGGGCGGACAAGTTTAAACGCAATAAAATCGAAAATATTTCCATCCTTCTCAACGCGGCGATAGACGCAAAGGACATGGTCGGCATGAAGATGAACGTCAGCAAAGACAACATTGATAAAGTTCTGGCGATCTTGCCAGCCGAGAAAAGCCCGACGATCTCTTCGCTGGCAGATAAGGATTTTGTCGCTGTGGAGATCATTATCGAAGAACGGATCGAGCGTACGATAGTTCCGGAACTAAAACGGGCAGGCGCAACGGGCATTATTACTTATTCTTTGAACAAGGTTATTCATTAAGATGTGAGGGTGAAATTATGTCAGGACATTCCCATTGGGCGGGCATAAAACATAAAAAGGCGGCAAACGACGCCAAACGCGGCAAGGTGTGGAGCAAGATCGCGCGTATGATAATCGTTGCAGCCAAAGCTGGCGGCGGCGATCCGGGACAGAATCTTACTTTGCGATATGCCATCGATAAGGGCAAGGGCGCAAATATGCCCAAGGACACTATCGAAAAAGCGATCAAAAAGGGCACCGGCGAATTGGGGGCTGTTAACTACGAAGATGTTCTCTACGAAGGTTATGCTCCCGGCGGTATCGCGATAATGTTAGATGGGCTTACGGATAATCGCAACCGGACAGCGCCTGAGATCAAAAAGATATTCGAAAAACGCGGCGGTTCGCTGGGCAATAGCGGCTGTGTCAACTGGATGTTCAGTAAAAAGGGTCTGATCACGGTCAAGACCGATGCGATCGATGAGGATTCTCTTATGGAGATCGCCCTGTCGGCAGGTGCCGATGATATGGAAAATACCGGCGAGGTCTATGAGATAACGTGTGATCCCGAAGCGTATGAGCAACTCAAAAAAGCCATCGACGAAAAGGAAATACCCACCGAGGTAGCCGAGCTTTCGATGGTGCCGCAGACTACCGTCCCGGTAGACAGCCTCGAAACGGCGAAGAAGATACTTGCACTGATGGAAGATTTCGAGGATCACGACGACGTTCAAAACGTTTATGCCAACTTTGACATTCCGGACGAGATACTCAGTCAGCTCGATCAGTAAGCTGGCCTATCTTTTCTTTTGCAAACCCGTACTTGCCTCCGGTAAGGCGGCTGACGATTTTTTTGCGGTCAGGGTACATTAGCTTAAACATTTGGCGATATTCATCTTCAATGCGAACCGCGTTTGCGTAGTGTTCGATCGCAACATCGATCTTTTCAAGTCTTTCCGCATACAGGGCAAGTTCAACGTGAAGCCTTGCCGAACCGGGATAGCGTTTAACAGCTTCGATCGCATATTCATAGGCCTTTTGAATGTCGGGCCCTTTAGTTTCGTAGGTAGCTTCTGCTAACAATTCATGAACTTCGGTAAGTTTTTCGTAATACTTGAAATTAGCACTATCGAGTTCGGCAGCTTTAGTAAAGCATTTGGCGGCCTTAGTGAGCAGGTCCGGCTGAGTTTCTCCGGTTTGCTGGTATTGGGCCAAATATGTTTTGCTTAACATATTAAGTGGTGCCGGGTTGAGTGGATCGGCTTGGGCGGCGCCAGCTAAAAGTTGCACAGCCATCGAATGATCCCGCATCGCCCGCTGACTTTTTTGACTGGAATTTATTGTCGGGACCACTGAAAAAGAGCAGTATGCCCATATTGCCGTAAGCGATACAACTGCGACGAGGAGCCGTTTTGGTGTGGTCAGTTGTAAAGTGACGGGTGGTTTTTGTGTTTTTGCATTGGTGATAGCGGCGCAGATGGCGATGGCTGACCAGAAAGTCATCATAACTGCCGGTTCGAAGATCGCGAAGTCGATACAGCTTGCGATGGCGACGGCGCAGATGGCGGAAAAAATCGCGGCACCAGCGACAGAGCCGAAGCATTCGGAGATGGATAAGGTTGCGGTTGCTTTTTCCGCGATCCACAGGAAGGAGTAGATCAAGACGAATACGCCGGCGGGGAAACCGTATAGGACGATGATGGCAGAGAGTTTTCCGGAAGGGTCTTCGCCTAAATAATCTGATGTGAAAACCGGGCGGATCAACATGAGGGTTATGAGTATGAAAAACATGGCCAGGGCCGCGAGTACGGAGAAGTTTTTGCTGGTGGTGGTATCTGAGGTTAAATTTTCGGCGGGTTGGCAGAAGATTGATTTGCAGAGAACAACGACAAAGCATGCGCAAAATGCGATGAGGCCGACGGGGCCGTACTGGGTTAAAAGACTGAGAATAAAGTTGTGCGGGTCGCGTACGGTTTCGAGCGCAGCGGGAATCTTGTAATGTGTGTAGTAGCTTGCGAAGTTGCCACCGCCTACGCCGGTGAAAGGATGACTTGCGTACATCTTGGTTGCGGCTTGCCAGTATTGCCATCTTACTAACATTGAGTTGCCGCCTGGCAGGCGGGCGTGTGTGGTTCCGTAAAAAATTATTGCAGCGGCTGCGATGACGATGGCGGCGATCGCGGCGATTAGGATTTTTTTGCGATGGGTTTTTAGCCATCGGGGACAGATGAGAAAAGCTGCGAACATGGTGATGCCGATAACGGCGGCGGAGATGGCACCCTTGCTTTGTGTAAGAGCCAGGCCGGCGGCATTTGCGAATAGCGCCAGTGAGCAGATCGCAATGTTGGCAGATGCGGATGGGGAGTGTTTTCGGTTTCTGATCTTTTCGGTGAGCAGGGCGATAGTAGCGAAAATTGCGAGGATGGCGAAGGCGCCGGCGGAATTGCTGGTTGTAAAGAAACCGCGGATGTCCTTTGAGTAGATGCGATGCTCGTATAGGAAATGCTGGAGCGTGTCGGGTTCGATGCCCTGCTGGTAGAGTTGTATGTCAGGGTCATATTCGTATGCCTCGATCATTTGCTGGTTGGCATTGAAGAACTGGTCGGCGCACTGGTAGGTGTTGACGATGCCGAGTGCGACGATGGTTATTAGCAGAATTTTGATCCTTGCCGTAGAGTCGAGTATCTGGATGAGCAGGATAGCGGTAATTATTGCTGCAGTGATGGCGGCGAGGTCGTTGATGGCGATGCGTTTGTTTGAAGCTGCGAATATTGCGGTCAGGCCTGCCATGAAAAAAAGAAGCAAGGGTATTTCGATCCCGGTTTTGCGGTATATGAAATTTTGCGAACTGAGGGAAAGCATGAGCCATGCGAACGCGGCGAATATGAGTATGGATGTTAGGATCAGGCTTAGGGCATCTGAGCCGAGTGGGGCGATGGGGTTGTGGACGGTTACGTGGGGGCTTTCGGTGTATAGGCAGCGGAGTGCCAGAACGGACAGGCACAACAACAGTATCGCGGACTCGGCGAGCCTGAATAAAGGCGACTTGGTTTGGTCCAATTGTTTTAGCATGATCGGTTAGTAAGGGATTGTATCGTGAGTTTTGGGCCAGGTCAAGGTGAGAGTTGTGGGGGTGGAAATTGGCTTTGATTGGGTTTGGATTGGGTTGCGGGCCTTTGGCCCGAGAGGGTAGATAGTAGAAAGTAGAGAGTAGAAAATTGGGTTTGTTTGGGTTTGTATTGGGTTTGTTTTTTTGTCGTAATTCGGGGAGTAAATTGCTGTAAGTTCCTCTTTTGCAAGTAGTTGTGTTGATTTCTAAATTTTCAAAATTGGGTTTGTTTTTACAAATAAGGGGTAGCAAAAACACACCTTTTCCTGGAAAAAGTGAGGGTTTCAGGGTTTTTGAAATTGGCTTTAAATTGGCTTTAATTGGGTTCGTTTGGGTTCGTTTCCTTTTTGATTTTTTGAAAAAAAAGCGTTGTAAGTCATTATAGAACGAGAGTTTATAAATGTTAAACAAGTGTTTGAATTGGGTTCGTTTTCCATAAAAAAGTTTTTTCAGATTTGCATCTTTTCCTGAAAAGAGTGAGGGTTTTGTGTCAAATTTAAAATGTTGCGTTTTAGTCATTTATTTGCGTTTTTTAACTACTTGAACCCGTCTTCACCAAGGTTTCGACGCGACAGGTCACTAATTAACATGTCCTATACACAACTACAATCTATCCTGATTGTTATGTGGACATTATACAAAAGCAGGAGTTGAAAGTCAAGTGAATTATTTATTATTTTTTGTGGTTATTTTATTATTTTTTTTGGGAAAAGTTCGTGACAATACATACCGGGTCGATTAGATTGTCATTATGTCGATTCAGGGCTTTGCAGGTTTATACATCATGCAATCACATCGGCTGTAAGCTGGCAGCAAGGAGGCAATATGGTTTCCTGCCTAAATCATGCAGTTCGACGGTACTCACTACAGGCAGGGACAAGCTTTACCTGCCTCGTTTTTTTTATTGACTTATTTTCATCTTTATATATAATTCGGGGATATGTATGTCAATATTCTTCGATAAGTCAAATTTTTTTACACCAGAATCGCGATTACAGCCTTAAAAACAGCGATTCTTCTGATTTCTTAGTGATTGTGGGTTATTTTCCTTTTTTTCCCCTATTTTTTTCTTGACTTTTTCTCGCAAAGTCCTATAATGAGAGAATCAGAAGTCCTATAATAAAGGAATCCGTAAGGAATCCGTTGTATGGGCTGATAAGTTTTTGGATGTGAGGGTGTTCATGGGAGTGGACACAAACAAGTAAAATAGTCTGTTTGTTGTTTTGGAGATGGCGGTGATGAAAAGGTCATGTTTTACGTTTTCATCTCTATGATCACATTTCCAACAACACGAAATATGAAGTAAATTTGTTTATGTTGTGCGTGCTAAGAAACGCGTAGTTTCTTTGAGTTTTTTTAGTTTAGGAGTTAGTGTTTTATTGTGCAGTGTTCGAACGCGTGGAGCATTGCGAAAAAAATGTGTTTTTTTTTTAAGGAGAAGTATGATGAAGAAGTTAGTAATTGTAGTGTTAGTATGTGTGGTGTGCTCGCTTTCACAGGGAGCGCCTGTTTACACAACAGGCTTTAGCCTCGACGATGCAGGCTTTGGAATTCCTCGTTCTGGTGGTAACTTTGGCAACCCTGGTCCCTACATTTATAGCCAAGGAACTGATACGGGAGAAAGCGCTGCGGCTGATACAGGCTATACCATCCTCGCCACCGATCAAGCGTTCCAGATGACGTGGGATGTTAAGCAAATGGATCAACCCTTCTTAGGTTCCGAAGTTACTGGAACGTTCGGGTACGATGCCGGTGCCGGCTATGTTTCGCTGGGCAGCTTTGACGCTACCTCTGGCGATGGCCTCTTTTCTGGTGGCAACTGGACTCCAGGTCTTGTCGCGCAAGCAGTACCTAGTGCAGCCGGGGCCGTTGGTAATTCACTGCTGATAAAGCTTAATTATACCCATACCACACCAGTATCGCCCGATCCCTTCCTTCGTGCTGGTT
>DRGS01000032.1 GCA_011053245.1 Phycisphaerales bacterium | reverse complement strand
GATCTTTATCAGGGATTGCCGGGGCAAGTTTATTTTCCGTTTGCGAATAGCTACTATGCCGACGTTACGGACGCTGACGCTATCGTTGCTTATACGCACTACGGGATTGAGATATCGGCGAGCGTTCAGAAGGGCAACGTGTACGGTACGCAGTTTCATCCGGAAAAGTCCAGCCATGCGGGAATGGTGATACTGAGGAATTTTCAGCGGATATGTAACGAAAAGAAGTAGTGACGATTGAAATATATGTAGGACGAAAAGATAATGTTAGCAAAACGAATCATTCCGTGTCTCGACGTTAAGGATAACCGCGTTGTTAAGGGTATAAATTTTTTGAACCTTCGCGATGCCGGCGATCCGGTCGAATTAGGTAAGCGTTATAGCGATGAGGGGGCCGACGAGCTGGTCTTTCTCGATATTACGGCTACGATCCGGTCGAACAGGACCATCGTCGATCTGGTCGAGAGGGTTGCGGCGAATGTTTTTATTCCGTTTACCGTTGGCGGGGGGATCACCAAAGCCGATGAGATCGGTTTGCTGCTTCGCAGCGGGGCGGATAAATGCTCGATCAATACGGCGGCGGTTTATAACCCGGAACTGTTGACAGAAGCTGCACAGCGGTTCGGGAATCAGTGCGTTGTGCTGGCGATCGATGCGAGACGGACAGCCGGCAAAACGAATAAATGGCACGTTACCGTCAAAGCCGGCTCGGAGCCGACCGATATCGATGCTGTCGAATGGGCGGTGCGGGCGCAGAAACTCGGAGCGGGTGAAATACTGCTGACGAGTATGGATGCCGACGGGACGAAGGACGGCTATGACATTGAACTTACGCACGCGGTGGCTTCGGCTGTGGATATTCCGGTTATCGCATCGGGCGGAGCAGGTACGCTTGAGAGCCTTGCCGATGTTCTCAAACGCGGCAGCGCAGATGCGGTGTTGGCAGCTTCGATATTCCACTACGGCGAGTATACGATAAAAGAGGCGAAAGATTTTCTTGCCGAGCAGGGGATAGTTGTGAGGCCGGTTGACGATCAGGTATAAAGTGCCGCGGAGTGCGGGACAAAAGCGGGGACAGGTTCAACCTGCCTTCGGCAGAACGTAACCAGTCCCCGTTTTTGCCCTTTGCGGTGTAGTATGATGATCTTAGGAGATGCTGAGTGAATAACAGGGCTTATCATATTGTTGTGCTTGTTTTTTCTGTTGTGATCCTTTTCGCTTCCGTTGTTCTGGGGATCGACCGGGTGGGGGAGGCTTTTTACGGTTTCAAGTGGAACATTCATTGCGCGATGAAGCATACTTTCGGCTTGCAGTGCGCGTTGTGCGGGATGACACATTCGTTCGGTGAAATGGCATCGGGTGATATCGCAAAGGCATTTGAGTATCATCGCCTTGGGCCGGTTGCGTTTATCTTCGTTGTGTTTCAGATACCGTACAGGGCAGCGGCTTTGTCAAAAGGATTTAGACGAACGACCGGGCAACTAAAGAAATGGAACAAATACATTGCATTTGCGCTGTGCGCAGCGATAATTATAAACTGGCTTGTTTGCGTTGCGAGTACATTGACTCATGGATGATCAAGGAGAAGCAATGACTGAGGAAACGAAAGAAGTAAAAAAAAAGTGTGGGCTGGTAGTTGAATTTTTGCAATGTCTTTTGGTTGCGGGAATTACATTACCCGTACTGATCATGCTGACTTGTGGCATATCAAGTCTTATTGTAGTTCCTATTTTATTAACTCTGCTTGCTATAACATTTCTTTTGTCTATTGCCTGGCTAATAAGAATAGGACTAAACAAGGGAAAACTTAAAGGAGTACAGTTAGCCAGAGAAATAGCAATTATATCATGTTTGTTATTTATGGGGATGTATGCTGTGTTCAGGGTACCTTGGATGGAAATGCCAAATTCGTGTGCGAAAAATATTAGGGGGATTGGTGTTTCGATAATCATATATGCATCCGATCATGATGATATACTTCCAGCCGGTAGCAACTGGTGTGATGAGCTAATTGAGAAAGTCGATGGGGATCCTAAAACATTTATGTGTGAGGATTCGGGAGCAGTCCATGGTGAGTCATCTTATGCACTAAATAGGAATCTTGTGGGCAAAAAAACTCTTAATGGTTCAACAGTAGTTATGTTATTCGAAACAAGTCTTGGTCGTGGAGATACTGAGCGTACCAGAATAATTACGGAGAGGCCGTCTTTCGGCAAGTATCCTGTGATGAACGAAATTTTCAAAGGAAACGAAAAGGTTTATCTTGACCGCTGGAATCAGCTTGGCGGACCGGAGGACTTGACCGTTGATAACCATGAGGGCAGAGGGTGTTATGTCGTTTTCTGTGACGGGACTGTGGATTTTGTTAAGACGAAAGATATCGGCAAGCTTAGGTGGACGGTTGAATGACCACAGATGTGGAAATTCGAAATACGAATACCGAAACTCGAAACAAGTACGAAATTCAAATTACCGAAATCTAAAACAACAGGGAGCCGCCTGCGGCGGATTCTATTTTAATGTGGATTCCTGCCTAAAGCATGCAGGTATGACATGCGGGGTGTTTTATTGAAATTGCGGAGTCAGAGATCCTTCGACTTCGCTCAGGATGACAATTCCGGAGCTTTTGCAGTTTAACTATATTATGTCGCCTTTCGGGCTGTTATCCCCTTACTGACGAGGCGGTGTCGCAATTATAGTTCTATTTTTTTCGATTTTGGTGAACAAATTGGCTGGTTTGCGGTTATTTGATGTCGTTGAGGGGGTGGAATTTTGGGGCGATTGACCTCGCAGGGTATGGTAATAGCTTGAAAGTGGTATAGTTAAGCTACTTTACGACAAATATTACAATCGCCGTTGCGGAAGTCTATTACCCTATGAAGGG
>DRGS01000031.1 GCA_011053245.1 Phycisphaerales bacterium | reverse complement strand
GGATTGCAGATGCTCGTCGACGGCCAGGAGGAAGATGCTATCAGGGACATGATGAGTCTCGAGATACAGTACATTCACGAACGCCACTCTGAAGGTAAGAAGATATTGGAGTTTATGGGGGCATCGGCGCCTGCGTTCGGTATGATCGGAACGCTTATCGGTCTGGTCATGATGCTTCAGAACTTAAGCGACCCGTCCAGTATCGGTACCGGTATGGCTATCGCACTTTTGACGACTTTTTATGGTGCGGTTCTGGCAAACGTTGTCTTTATCCCGCTTGGCGGTAAACTCGGTATCTATTCGAAGAAAGAGATCATCTCAATGGAAATGACCATGGAGGGGATATGTTCGATATCAAGGGGAGAAAATCCAACCGTGGTTCGTGAAAAGATGCAGTCATTTGTTTCTCCTTCAAAACGTGAAGATGTAAAGGCGACCGTTTAATGGCCGATAGAAAAATAAGGCAGGAAGAACAGGGGCCGATAGGCGCTCCGGAATGGATGGTCACTTTCAGTGACTGCATGACACTTCTGCTTACATTTTTTGTGCTGCTGCTCAGCTTTACCGCTTTTGGAGAGAATACGCTTCCGAACCTCGGAAATGCTTTTACCGAATCCATGTCCTCATCAATAGGCATGAATAATAGAACTGCCCGGGATGCGATGAGGGCACAACAACAGGTAAAAGAGGTGGAACGCGTAAAAAAAGGCAGTGAAACCAAACCCTCAACTGAGGACGAAATAAACAAGATCATGAAGCAAAAAAGACCTATCGATTTTAAGAATCTTAAGGTCTTTGCGATTCCATCGGAAAAGTTGTTCTGGGGCGATGGAGCCGCCATTTCACGATCCGGCCAAAAACTGCTCGATTCACTAAGCATCTTGTTTAAAGTTGTTCCCAGCCGCGTGGTTATCAGTGAGAACGGCCCAAATACAAATCAGCAGATGGCCCTTAGAAGGTCGCTTAAGGTTGTCGAATACATGACATCAAAGGGGATCGAGGGCAATAATTTCAGTATTACAACATCGCCCATGATGCGAAGCGGACAGAGAGATCGCAGAATGCTTGAAATAACTTTACTCGATCCGGGCATATACGAATGAATGCCGCCAAATTTCCAGAAGAGCCTAAAAAAGGGGCACCGGCGTTTATCGTCACCTTTTCAGATATGATAACGCTGCTGCTGACATTTTTTCTCATGCTTATATCGATGGCAGAGGAGCAGTGTGTAACCGAAAAATTTAAGCAGGGCCAGACATCGTTCCGCCAGGCTCTTGCCGGTTTCGGAATGGAAGGGTTTATGCAGGGCGGTTCATCCGGGTCCAGATTCGAGAACCCCGCGACCAAGTATAAGGTCAACCAGAAAGCCGAAGAGACTGAGGACAGAACTCCCGAAGTAGAAACGGAAATGGTCACACGCATAATCCATGAGATCGAGCGATCGATGAAAATATCGCCTTCGCAGATAACCGGCAACTCGAGCAATTTTACCGTAACGAACATTCATTTTGAAAAAGGCGGATGGCAACTGAACGATGCGGCAAAGGAATACCTGTCAAAATACTGCAATGATATCCAGGAGGTCTATTTCAACGAGCAACCTGTGATATATATCGTCGGCCTTGCCGCGAAAGAAAGCGATAAAAACCAGCAATTTACGGTCTCGGCCAGGCGGGCACAAGCGGTTGCCGATTTCATAAACAGCAAGTTGCCAAAGGATGCACGGTGGCCCGTTTTCTGCTGGGGTGCCGGTGATGGCGGCAAATGGACAGCTAAAGGGTCTATGATCAGCAAGGAAGCTAACATCATGATCTCTTTATTGAGCCAGAATTGACAATATCGTAATTTGCTGCTAAAGGTGTCAAGTTTCTCGACACGGCGTCCGATTTTACGACAGATCGGTGGCGGAAAATCACCGTTTACAGCCAATTATAACAATTTTCATCTCAACGGCACAGTATTTGCACTTAGTACGCGTGGAACCTTTTTTTCTTTGAATTGGCGGATAAGCGATGCGTACAAATAATAAGCTGTCATCTTTTGCACTTTATGGTTGTATTTTATGCGCTCTTGTGCTGCTGACTCCGGTTTGCATGGCCCAAGAGCCTGACGATCAGAATTCGCTGGCAAAAGGCGAGGGGCTCTTTTCAGAATGGTACGGGGAAAATGCCAAAACGGAAAAAGAAGCTGAAACCGGAGAAATCGAGAAAGAGGACAGCCCCTTGAAGCGGTTAATGACGGCAATATCGATCGTAATGATTCTAGGCGTGTGTGCCTATTGGTTTACGAGAAAGTTTGTCCCGAAGTTGACGCGCCGGCAGGGCAAAGATGTTTCAATCCTCGAAACGATACCGCTGGGATCGAACAGAAATCTATATTTATTAGAGATCGGCAGCGGACAGAAATTGCTGATAGGCAGCACAAACGAAAACATTAATCTCCTCGCCGATGTAACCGGATCGCTGTCATCTCAGGGCCCCGTTCCTTCGGCTGTGAAAAGTTGAGCGTATATGCACTATAAACCATTTCAATTACTGTTTATTCTGATCGCACTTACCGGCGGCTGTGCAATATGCTCGGCGGCGACTCCATCGTCAAACGGCGGAACAATGCCATCCATGCCGGATATACTTGACGTGATCAACAAGGCGACCACACCAGCCGACGACGCCCCGGCCGAGTGGACAGCACCGGTAAAACTGGTCATTATCTTTACCGCACTTGCCCTGATACCGAGTCTTATGGTAATGACCACGTCCTTTACGCGGATCGTTATTGTACTCAGTTTCGCAAGGCGTGCACTCGGCACACAGACGATACCGCCTACGATGGCAATAATGGGCCTTGCACTGTTTCTTACGCTTTATACGATGGCGCCTACGTTTTATAAAATTAATGACAACGCCATCAAACCCTATATCGCCGACGAAATTGAGTTCAATGAGGCTTCAATGGTCGCCGGCAATACCATCAAGGAATTCATGGTACGCCAGACAAGGCAGTCTGACCTTGCCCTTTTTATAAATATGGCCAAGATACAGGTCCCGAGGACTCCGATGGAACTGCCTCTTCATATAGTTGTACCGTCGTTTGTTATCAGCGAGTTTCGCACAGCATTTGAGATGGGCTGCCTTATGTTCATCCCCTTCCTGCTGCTGGATCTTGTCATCGCCAGTATCCTGCTCAGTGCCGGAATGATGATGCTCCCACCTGTGATGATATCGCTTCCGTTCAAATTGATACTTTTCATTCTAATTGACGGTTGGGGGATACTGGCTCACAGCCTGAGTCTCAGTTTCAAGTAGGAATAAAGAAACGTAAGTAACAAAGGAGTGATCCTATGGATGCAGATTATATCATATACCTCGGTCGGCACACCCTTGAAACGGCGCTTATGTTAGCTGCGCCTATACTGATAGTTTGTGCGACTACAGGTATTGTCATTTCACTGTTCCAGGCGGTAACTTCACTCCGGGACATGACGCTGACAATAGTGCCCAAACTGGTGGGTGTGGGATTCGCATTGCTTGTGTTCGGCAACTGGATGCTTGATGTGATAATGAAATTCACATTGGAAATATTCAACCAGATCCAATCTTACGGGCTTTAACGCTTGTGTTCGGTATGCAAGGGGTTATCGGCAAACAAATGAACGGGGTTTTTTGAAAAGCGTTTCGTATGGATCTGTTAGCAGGAAAAATGTTAGGTTTTATTCTCGTCCTTACCCGGGTCGGGGCGTTCTTTTCCGTTTCACCGGTCTTCAGTTGGCAGGCGATTCCCATGAAGGTTAAGATGTCGATGGCGATCCTTACATCGATATTTTTTTCTTCTATTACCTCCAGCACCTTAAACAGCGAGAATTTAGACATCATTGAGGTAACTCTGATGATAGCCAACGAAGCCATCTACGGATTGAGTCTCGGTCTCATAGCTTCGATGCTCTTTTCCGTTGTAAAATTAGCGGCACGTATTGTTGAAAGGCAGATGGGCCTTTCAATGGCACAGGTACTCGACCCGCTAAGCGGCGAAAGCGGCCAACCGCTCGGAATGATCATGGAGATAATCTTTGTATTGCTCTTCCTGTCCGCTAACGGTCACCACATGTTACTGCTTACCATTTCCAAAAGCTATGACGTCTTTGCGATAGGATCGATCCCGACGATCGAGGTACTTCTCGACGGGGTCATTGCCGCCGGATCGACGATGT
Source organism: Phycisphaerales bacterium (assembly GCA_011053245.1). The sequence continues at coordinate 3,959 of DRGS01000031.1, read as the reverse complement.
TGGTGTTAGGTCTTAAAATGTCCGCTCCGATATTCGGGGCATTTCTCCTGATGATGGTCGTACTGGCCATCATGGCAAGGGCGGCACCGGAAGCGAACATACTGTTCCTTTCTCTACCCCTTCGGGTAGGCCTTGGACTGCTCATGGTAGCTGTGTTTCTGCCGTTCATAAGCAATTTCGTGGCCGAGCTTACAAAGTTCATGGACAAACTGCTGCCAATTTAAAAATCTGATTACATAACGGGATCGCCATGGCCTCTGGAGCAATGGAAAAAACCGAACAGCCGACCTCAAAACGCTTGTCTAAGGCACGCGAAAAAGGCCAGGTCCCCAACAGTCAGGAGTTCATGTCAGCGCTATCGCTTATCGTTCTTTGCGCCACAACCGCAAAAGTCGGACCTCGATTTACGCAATGGGCAATGGCTGAGATGCGAGAAGGTTTCATGTGCAACTATTCCAATGTCGCCAACGCCGATGTTTTCCTTAGTTATGTCAGCACTAAACTTGTGGCATGTCTTGCCATAGCGGCCCCGTTTTTCATCGCACTTTCCATTACAGGTATTGCCGGAAGTATTTATATAGGCGGATTCAATCTGACACTCGAACCCTTGAGATGGAAATTAGACTCTCTAAATCCCGCAAAAGGCATTAAACAGCTCGTATCCGCCAGCTCGTTAGTCAAACTTTTATTTTCTATCGCAAAGCTCGTCTTCATAGGAGTTCTGGTAGTAGCTTACGTTCGCGGCAAGATCGACGAACTTGCAACATATCAGTGGCTGGCACCTGGCCAGTTGTTAGGTGCCTTTTCGCAGCTTATCCTCGGTGCGGTAATAAGACTCTGCATAGGCCTTATGATCATCGGCCTTATCGACATGTTCTACCAGAAGTGGAAATATAAAAAAGGTCTGATGATGACCAAGCAGGAGGTAAAGGATGAGAGGGAAGAGGGTGAAACTCCGCCGGAAGTCCAGAAGAAGATCCGTCAAAAGCAGTTTGAGATCGCAATGCAGCGGATGCTCCAGGACGTCCCCAAAGCCAACGTCGTACTCGTCAACCCCACACACGTTGCCGTCGCCGTTCAGTATGACAATGAGACAATGCTTGCTCCGATCGTACTGGCCAAGGGCGGAGATCATCTCTGCGAAAAGATAAAGGAGATCGCACGTGCTTATGGCGTGCCCATTATCAGAAGACCGGAACTTGCACGAGGCTTGTTTGCCAGAGTCGACATCGGCCACCCGATACCGGATGAACTATTCTCAGCCGTAGCCGAGGTGCTGGCGCTGATCTTCAGGCTTCGACATCGAAGATAGAAGTTGCAGCTACACAATCAAGGCCTGTGCAGAAATAGGTATTGGCAAAAAGTGTGGCCTAAATAAGCGTGTTTAAATGGGAACTATCAGCTAAAAGGAGACAAAAATGAAAAAGCTTAGAATAGTTATGGTAATGCTCACGTCAATCACACTTCACTCTCAGCAGGTAAAAGCAGAGTTTCCTATCTGCACGAATTCGGCAGAGCAATCTTATTGCTCTGTAGGCGGAGACATTGTTGTCTGGGAAGATCGCCGTAATGGCAATTACGATATTTACGGCTATGATCTCAGCACTTCCACAGAGTTTGCCATCTGTACAAATTCTGCAACTCAACGTCAAGTCTCTATAAGCGGAGATATTGTTGTCTGGAAAGACAGTCGTAATAGTAGTGATGATATTTACGGCTATGACCTCAGCACTTCCACAGAATTCACTATCTGCACAAATTAGGCTTGGCAAGAACGGCCCTCGATAAGCGGCGATATTGTTGTCTGGAATGATCCCCGTAGTGGCAACGATGATATTTATGGATACGATCTCAGCACCAGTACAGAGTTCGCCATATGCACAAATCCGTCACAACAATTTGCACCTTCAATAGACGGAGATATTGTCGTATGGACAGATCACCGTAATGGCAGCAATGGGGATATTTATGCCTATAACCTTAGCACAGACACAGAGATCGCTATCTGTACCGATCCGGAGCTTCAGAATACACCTTCAGTAGGTGGAGACATCATTGCCTGGATTGACGGTCGCAATGGTCTTGCTAATTCCGACATTTACGGATACAACCTGGCAACAAGTACAGAGTTTGCCATTTGCACGAGTCCGGATGGTCAGAGTTCTCCTTCCGTAAGCGGCAATTTTGTTGTCTGGCATGACTCCCGTAATTATAGTGGTAGTAGATACGATGTTTATGGATACGACCCCAACACTTCTACGGAGTTTGCCATCTGCACAAGCTCTCAATCACAAATGTATCCTTCGATAAGCGGCAGTCTTATTGTCTGGTTTGACGTTCGCAATGGCAATGGCGATATTTATGGAGCCCATTCATTATCCAGCAATAATGAATGTTATAGTGCTATACCTGTATATAAAGCTGTGCCCTATGATGGTACAACCATAGGTTTCGATGGCATAGATGCCTCGTCCTGCGCCAGTAATGACTCAATAGATGCATGGCACAGTTTCACTCCTGATCTCAGCAAAGATTATTCTGTCAGTCTTTGCGGCAGTGATTATAATACGACACTTTCTATTTTTGATGATTGCTGGGGGACGCAACTATCCTGTAATGACAATTTTTGCGGCACTCAATCTCAAGTCACATTTACTGCTGCCGCCGGGCAGGAATATCTTATTCGTGTTGCCGGCTACAATGGACAGACGGGAAATTATACGTTACTGATAAATATTATTGCCGAATGTATTGATCCTCCACTGACGGACACTAATGATGATTGCAAGATCGATCTAACTGATTTTGCTAACATGTCAGCAGAATGGCTTTTCTGTGGCTTTGATGACCCGGACGCCTGTTGGCCATAGGGCGGAGATCATCTCTGTGAAAAGATAAAGGAGATCGCACATGCATACGGCGTACCCATTATCAGAAGACCGGAACTTGCACGAGGCTTGTTTGCCAGAGTCGAAATCGGCCACCCGATACCGGATGAACTATTCTCTGCCGTAGCAGAGGTACTGGCACTAATCTTCAGACTCCGACACCGAAGATAAGAAATACACCCCTGACAACTTTATTATGCCTCCGATGAACGCTTGACGATCGCAAACCGGCTTTTTTCGCGCCAAACACCCAAATCCAATATTCAATCCGGATTTAGAAGTTTTTTTTGATTATTTAATATACTATGTGAATTATCCGTAGTATAATTTGCGAAACGAATAACGCAAATTTTATTTTTTTTGAAAGGGAGAACTATGAAATTCAAATTAGGTTTGATCACTGTCGTTATTGCCGCTGTGATATTAACTTCGGTACTGATCGCAGCAGAGGAAAAAGTTTCTGTAAAACCGTCCGAGTTGCCGGCAGCAGTAAAAAAAGCCATAGACCAGGCATTCCCGAACGGCAAAATAGCAGAGATCGAAAAGGAAGTCGAAGGCGCAGATCCGGGCCAGTACGACATAATTGTCGAATCCGGCGGTGACAAATTCGAAGTCGAAGTCTCGCCGGAAGGCAAGATCAAAGAGATCGATAAGCTATCCTCAGCCAAAGTGCTCCCCGTGGAAAAAGGTAAAAAATGGACGAAAGAGTTCCACGAGGAAAACTGCACCTTTTCATCCACCGGCAGCAACCGCTTCTTTATTCTGGAACCCGGATACAAACTGGTACTGGAAAGTAAAAACGAAAAGGTAACGATCACCGTAACAGATAAAACAAGAAAGATCGGTGATATAGAAACAAGGGTTATCCAGGAGTACGAAGAAGAAGACGGCGAACTAAAAGAAATATCCAGAAACTTCTTTGCTATCTGTAAAGAACACGGAGATGTATTCTACTTCGGAGAAGAGGTCGATGACTACGCCGACGGAAAGATCGTCAGGCACTCCGGCGCATGGCGGGCCGACGAAAGGAACTCCATGGCAGGGATCGTTATGCCCGGTACGATTCTTCTG
>DRGS01000030.1 GCA_011053245.1 Phycisphaerales bacterium | reverse complement strand
TTAAAAGCTGACGAAAACATTGGCAAGGCGATCGCACTCTGGATCGCGGCCTTTTTCAAAGCGGAATCGACGGGCCTGGGCCAGCCGGATTATTTCACGGACGGACACGCAGATGCTACGAGGGGTTGATCTGTGCCTACTCTATATAGGAGCGATTTTTCGCCGGCGTTTGCAGCGAGAGCTTCCACGATGCCAAGAGCTACGAAGGCGTTGCCCTCTTTAAGTGCCCTTCCGAGTGCCTGATGCAGGTACTCTGGGCCGGCTGTGGTTGCATAAGTCATAGCATCTGCGTGTCCGTCCGTGAAATAATCCGGCTGGCCCAGGCCCGTCGATTCCGCTTTGAAAAAGGCCGCGATCCAGAGTGCGATCGCCTTGCCAATGTTTTCGTCAGCTTTTAAGGCCCATTCACAGCATCGCATTGCCATCAATTCATTGAAGTGATCCTTTTCGACCTCCTGACGCGAAAGTTTCTGCGAAGCTTTGTCCCAGAACCAGATATTCGCGAATTCAAAGTCGGCTGCCGGTGCCAGCGAATCGGAATGGAAGTAGTATTGGTCACCAAGCCGATAGAACAGTTCGGCAGCGGGAATTTTTGCGGAGGCAGAGTCGATCATTTTTATTGACCTTGCGGCAAGACCCTTTAACTGTTGGGATATGTCATTTTCAACTATGTATTGCAGGTACCCAAGCGACTGTGCATATCCGATCTCGCCGAGTGCCCTTATTATCTCTGCCTTTACGGTGATATTGGTAGTCGCAAGGGCGGCCACGAGCGGTCGTATGGCATCTTTGCCGATCATCGGCAGTGTATTTGTAATGTTGGGGAACTCATTGGTCCTGGTGCTGTCAGCAAGGGCGTCGAGCATATAGGGGATAGCGTATTCGCCGGCGTTTGTCAGGCGTCTCTGGGCAGTGATACGACCGCGTTCCGTACCGCTGAGACGTTTTATTTCGCTAACGATGATCTTGGGGTTGGTTCTGAGGACGAATCTGCCCTGCTCGATAATTTCGAGTATCTTTCCGCTGAGTTCGCTGAGTTCGGGGCTTTTATCATGCATATCGAGCAGAAGTTTGTAACCTGTAACGTTTTCTTCGCTGAGTTTGAGCAGTTCGACGGGATCAGGGTCGCTGGAAATGATCTTCTGAGCGAATCCCTGCGCCAGGTCAAGCCTGCCGATCATGGTATAATGCAGGAAATCGTTCCAATTGCTTTCGAGATCCTGCTGGGCGGACTGGCCGAACCCAACTGTGGAAAATACTAAAATAGCTGTGAGGGACACTAAAAAACATTTTTTTTCTAACATCAACTTACTCCAAAGAACTAAACATGGAAACGGGCTGTTTTCAGCCAGACATAATGTGCCTGGACTAATAATGGTTACATTATATATAAGGCGTCGAAAAAGTCAATCAAATAAAGTGGTTATGGGCCTCAAGAGCCAAAAAAACGCCACAAGTATCAACTATAGAGTCGGTTTTTGTGAATATATGACAAAACATCGGCGTCAAGCAGCTCGGAAACGTCCTGCTTCGCAGCTATTTTTGCTCGTATTTCGGTGCTGCTTACCTCTACCATTGGCGTCGATATCATGTTTTTTTTGAGTTTTTCGACCGCTTCAGAGCCGATAAGCCCTTCCAGAACCGTTACATCAGGGACATCAATGCCGCCGCGATTCATGACGGAAAGATTGCATTCGTCGACGACATGGTCCATTTCGTGCCATTTTGGCAATTCCGCGAGCATATCTGCGCCTATGAGCCAGTAAAACTGAGTATCGTCGGGGAAAGTTTGCCTGAAAAATCGGATCGTATCAATTGTATAACTCGGATCGGGGCGTTTTAACTCGCAATCGCTTACTTGAAATGTATTTTCTTCGGAAATAGCAATTGAAACCATATCAAGACGCGCCTTATTGCCCGCACTCGGAAAAAGTTCTTTGTGCGGTGATCTTCGTGTCGGAATAAATACAACTTCATCCGCACCGATCTGTTTAGCCGCAGACTTTGCAACAATGATGTGACCTCGATGAATCGGATCAAAACTTCCACCAAAAAGTATTGTCTTTTTTGCCATAACAATTCAGATAACTAACGCAATTCACAAAAAAATGTTGCTTTCACACAAAGATTCTATCAAAAAAACAAAAAAAAACCATTTTTTTTTAATTTTTTTTTACCCCGCTATTTCATAACTTTTATGCTTAATCAGTACATCACAAATGGAATAAAAAGAAAGAATTGCTATATGTCCTACAAAAAGGTTAATTGCGCAATTGCCTTGTAATCATTTTAAATTAGTGTTTCACACATGTTTACGAAAACGATGTTTATCTTTTGTTTGAAAAAACTTTGCATGACATTTTGTTATGTTATTAGATGGCGAAATTTTCTATCAATAGCGTAATAAAAAAAACTTTAATAAAAATAAAAATATATGAAGTTTTTTTTTGGCATTTGACGATAAATATGTATAACTAAGATACTTACACGGTGATCGTGTAATGAAATGAAAAGTTAATAATTTTTTATTGCCGAAAGGAGGTGATTACCTATGGCAAAGAAACGCAAAAAAGCCGCTAAGAAAAAAGTAGCTAAGAAGAAACCAGCTAAGAGGAAAAAAGCTAAGAAAAAAGTCGCTAAGAAAAAAGTGACGAAGAAGAAAGCTACGAAGAAAAAAGCTAAGAAAAAAGTAGCTAAGAAGAAACCAGCTAAGAAAAAAGCGGCAAAGAAAAAAGTAGCTAAGAAGAAAACAAAGAAAAAAGCGACAAAGAAAAAAGCTAAGAGAAGAGCCAAGAAGAAATAGGCTTAATAGCTAATTCAAGGCCTTTTGCCGAAGGATTCGGCGAAGGCAGCAACTTTGTTGTTCGAAATGGAAGGTTCTACTGCCACGGCAGGGCCTTCCATTTTTTTATGCGCTGGCGGCGAGTATCCGACCGTTCGTGTCGTATTCAATGGCATTTACCAGACTAAAGAACCGCCAGCCCGGTTTGAGCGTAGAGGCGATAGGCCAATAATGGTTTGACGGGAGGCTATGTATGAAAAGAGTCGAGAAAAAGAAGAAATATATGCTGACGAGCCATTTTGCTGTTCGACCGAATCGGAGTCAGGATGTCACCCCCTCAAGTGCGATGGATTTGACTAAAAGCAGTTGCAAAAGATTCCATCAAGGTTACTTACCGCCGACAAAGTCGCGTCTCTGGTGAGTCCGGCACGAAAAAGTGAAAGTCGGATGTTGTAAGGTGTAGGCATAGAGGTTACAATCCGGTGGACTTTTGGATTATAACTTTGAGGCTTTCATGCATATATTATTGACGAATGACGACGGGATATTTGCCCCCGGACTTGCGGCTATGTATGATCAACTCGTGGCGATGGGAGATGTGACGGTAGTGGCGCCTGCGGAGGTTCGGTCCGGGGCGAGCCATAGTATATCACTGGTTCCTGTGACGTGTGAAAAGGTGGATATTGCGGGCAAGTTTCAGGGGTACTGTGTAGACGGCTCGCCGGTGGATTGCGTGAAGTTCGCTGTTAAGAAGTTGTTTGAGGATCGCCCCATCGACCTGGTTATTTCCGGTATCAATCATGGCGCCAACGTGGGGGTGCACCTGTATTACTCCGGAACCGTAGCGGCGGCGATGGAGGGGGCTTTCAACGGTATACCGGCAGTTGCATTAAGCGCGATGCATAACGGCGAGACGGGCGATATGGACAGAGCCGCCAAGTGCAGCTTTGAGATCATACAGAAGCTTTTGCCGCTTGATGAGGCATGTGTGTTCAATGTTAATATCCCACTGCTTGATGAAGGCGACGCCAAAGGTGTAAAGGTCGTCGCCCACTCGATGAACGGCTTCTATGAAGAGTATGTCAGCAGCAAGGACGAATCCGGGCAGGTTACATATCTGTACACAAGCGGCAAACCAAATGACGACAGGGATACCACGATGGATACGACAGCGCTCATGGACGGTTTCATTACGGTGACGCCTTTGAGGCTGAACATGAACGATACCGCTCAAAGGGAACATTTAGATAAGATCCAATGGTAAACATTTTTCAATATCCGTGGCCGCTGCTGATAGTTAGCCTCGTTGTACTGGTTGTTGTTACTTCTATTCGTCGCAGCCGGCCAGAAAAGGCTCACTGGTGGCAGCCTGTCTTACCGCTATTAGTTGCCGGGGCGGCATTCGGTATAGACATGCTTGTCGTGACCGACTATGAGGCCGTAGAAACGGTTATCGATTCGGTTATGCAGGCGGCGATCGTTCGGGATGCCGAAAAGATAGACGGTTTCATAAGCGAAAGCTATCGCGATACATCGCACCGATCGAAGGCGGAGTTGGCAACATTTTGCCAAAGACTTCTCCGTGAGCCGGTTGCTGAGAAGGTAAAATATAAATATTTTCTTCTCGATATTACGGTCCCGGACGCACAGGTCGAAACTGAAATGGTGGTTCATCTGCACCCGGAGAGCAGATACGCAATGGTCGGGACGCTAACTTTGGTGAAGATGAAAATAGCTCTGGAAAAAGGCCCCGACAAAGATTGGCTCATTACCAGCTCAGAAATAACGTCGGTCAATAATAACAAAGTCGGCTGGGAGTATGTGAGGTAATAACGAAAACGCAGAAAAAAGCTGCTAACCACTTAAATTGAATGAAGCAGTTAGCAGCGTTGGTTGTATTATCTGGTGAGAACCTTGCGATTCTGAAGTACTGTTTCGATCTTTTCAAGAAGTTCACTCAGATCGAATGGCTTTACGATATAGTCCTCAATGCCGCATGCGTTTGCTCTTGCGATGTCCTGCGTCTGACTTCTGGCAGTGAGCATTATTACAGACGAGTCGGTTCCGCCGGGTTGTTTTCGCAACGACTCAAGCATCTCGTGTCCGTCCATGATGGGCATGATAACGTCAAGTAATATGACGTCGGGCTTTTCCTGGAGAGCTTTTTCAAGTCCCTCTTTGCCGTTACCTGCGGTGAAGACCTTGTAGTCGTTCATTTCGAGTCTGTCCTGCAGCGTCTGGACGATATTCGGCTCATCATCAACAACGAGTATCTTGATCTTGTCGGTTTTTTTCTTTAATCCTAAGAAATCAAACATAACTTTTCTCCAATATTATCAAACAGCCTTATATTACAGCCTATTACCGTTTTCAAAACATCGCCTCGATGTTGCCGCGGGCGACTTTTTCAAGGTCCCTGACATTACAGGAATCTCCCGGATAAAGGGCTACTCCAGACATCGGCGAAATAAGGGGCTGTCCACAGTTATTCCTTATTCTATTTTTAACAATTTCATTAATTTTTTTGAGAACGGCCTGAATCCGCGTTTTTTCGGCGTTAGCGATGATAAATGTTAACTCAAAATCTTTCGTCTGAATTGCCAGATCGTCGCTTGTTCCCATAAAATGATCACTTGCCGTTAACAACTCTTCTGTCAGAGGCCCGATAAGGTCCGCTACTTGTGTGTTTTCGACATCGGCAGTCTCAAACCTTGCAATTATCAGAGCCAGTTTATTACCGGTCTTGTCGTATCGACGCTGGAGGTCATCGAGATACTTATTCAAGATGACGGCCGGATCGGTTGCCGGAATGGAAAAACAGAATTTGCTTCCGGAACCGGGTTCGCTCTCGACCCATATACGTCCACCATGCAGGGCGATGATGCCTTTGCATATTGTCAGTCCCAAACCGCTGCCGTTATATCCGGCACCTGCTTGCCTGTCGATCTGATTAAATTTGCTGAAAATATCCTGCTGCATCTCCGGCGAAATACCTATTCCGTTATCTTCAACGGCTACCGTGGTCCCTTGATCGTTTTCGTTTACGGTAACCGTAATTTTGCCGCTTTCGGGAGTGAACTTTATTGCATTGGTGATCAGATTACCGAGTATTTGCGTTATTCTCTGCGGGTCGGCATATATGGAGCGGATGCGGTGGTCGACATTGCAGGACAGGTCGATATTTTTAGCGGTCGCTTTGTCAGTAAATTTACTGACTTTATTGTCAATGAGATTCGAAATATTGACGGCTCTGCGAAGTATGGTCATGTCACCCGCCTCTATACTCGCTACGTCCAGCATATCATTGATCAGATCGGCATAACGGTGGCAGTCGTCTTTCATCGCATAGAGATATGCGGCCATCTTTTTGCTGACTTTGCCTGTCACACCAGCGAGCATATTCGATACCGCGTTCTGCATGCTGGTTATTGGCGTTCGCAATTCGTGCGAGATAGCGGAAACGAACTCGGTTTTTGTTTTTTCGGCGGCGACCTCTTCTGTTATATCTCTTATAGTTACGACACATCCCTGGCCGGTGAAGTAATCGCTTTCGTCGGCCATTTCGGTCCATTGCATACACAGGATGCGGCCGGTTGTGTTCTTAATAACAAGTTCGCCGCGGTTGACCTTTGCGTCTTCATTTTCCTTATTGAGCATCCTGCGGAACCCGAAATCATCGATAGCCGCAGCTAATGCCTCCAGATCGGCGGTGTCATCGAGTCCGAGCAGTTTTTTTGCGGCGGGATTGGCATTTTCAATATCGCCTGCGGGATCCAATATTATCAGGCCTTCACTCATGTTATCTACGGCGAGTTTTAGTTTATTTATTTCTTTTTCGGCGTTTGATACGACGTTTTCGCGGAGAGAATCGAGTCTTTCCTCAAGCGAATTGTCGATGAGTGTGTATAATTCTTTGAGTTTGTCCTGGGTGCCGTTAAGTTCTGCTAACAGGCCCTGCAGTACCTCATCCTTTGACAATATGATCTGTTTGCCGGTTTGGCCAGCATCGTCGACGGCGATGAAATCGCAATCCTGCTCCTGCATTTTTAATAGTACGTCGCGCGCAGTTTCGTCGGCGCTGACTGTCAATTTGCAGTCGCAATTGCCCTCCGGCTGACGGGAGCCTATTAAATCCGCAATTCTCACCATAATATCGGAACCTATTTATTTTTCTACTAATAGGGCGCACACAGACCGCCCGGTCCATGTTATCTATCGGCAGGATAGGTATGCGTTTTAACCAATGGGTCGAAAAAATCAGCTTTTTTGGGTAGCTAAGTTGTCTTTTCTCTGTCATAGTTCGGCTGTGACGGAAATTGGCTTTGTTTGGGTTTGTATTGGGTTTGTTTTTTTGTTGGAATTCGGGGAGTAAATCGTCGTAAGCACTTCTACTGCAATAGGTTGCAGTGATTCTTGGATTTGTAAAATTGGGTTTGTTTTTACAAATAAGGGGTAGTAAAAACGAGGGCTTTTCTGGGAAAAGCGAGGGTTTTAGGGTGTTTGAAATTGGCTTTAAATTGGGTTTGTTTGGGTTTGCTCCGTTTTTGGGTTTTGTTTGTAAATCGTTGTAAGTTCCTCTACTGCAATAGGTTATAGTCAGTTTTGAGGTAGCAGAATTGGCTTTGTTCCTCAAAAAAAGGTTTCGCAAAAGTGCGGGTTCTCCCAGAAAAAAGGAGGTTTTTATGGTCCCCTGCTTACAGCATGCTGGGACAAGCCTTTTGCTCCTCTGCGGCGTTGCCAGCCAGTCGTCCATCGCTCGACGTACCACTTGTACTACTTCACTTGGACGCAAACCGGTGCCTTGCAGGAAACCAAAACTCCTCACAATAATAGTTTGCCCTCTGGGTGATTTTAGCGGTTTCTTTTTCCGGCTACTGCGTTGTACGGCTGTTGCAAAAAAAGGGACAGGCACAACCCGTCCTTCGGCCGGAACAAGCCAGTCCCCATTTTTGCAACCTGCGGGCGGTCCTTGCCTAAGCCTTGTATCCGAAAAAAGCTCCTCGCTAAAATGTGTTTTATTTCGTAATTTTGTATTCATTTTTATCTGTTTCAAAAAAACATACCCCCTCTATACTTTGCACGAACTTGCGCGTTTGATGCAAAAATCGGTGATTTTTTTGGGGGTTGAAAACGGTAAGTCGTTGTTGGGAAAGGAGTAAAAAAATTTTATTTTTTTGGCGAATAGCAAGATAGTGCAAGCGCAAATGGAAGATTTTTCACATGTTTTTAGCGGTTATTTTGGATGATTACTGCGTTATACGGCTGCGGTCCAATCCTCAACGTACACCAACTCGACTATGCTCACACCGGCAGTATGCCGGGCGGGTGGTCCTTGCCTAAGCCTTGTACTAATCCAAAATTCCGCGCTAAAATGGAACTATTCTGTTTTAAATTTGGTTTTTTGGGAAATACGAAGAAAAAAAGGATTTGTTGACAGAATCGGTTATTTGATGTAGAAAATGGGTTGGTTAATGGTTCGGCGTTGTCAGAGGCTATGCACTTTAAGATAACGAAAGAGCAGTTGGAACAGTTGGCTCACGGCGTTAAACGGTTGCATGAAGTTACGGAGAAACTTTGCAAGGAGAAGATAGATAGTTTTGGTTAGAAAATAGGTGACTGTCCCCTATTTCCCCTATTTCCGTCCCCTATTTCCCGCAGGCAATCAAAGATATATCCGACTCGCTTATGGCAATTTATTATACTCATTTGGCATTGTTGTAGGAATTGACAGAAGAATTGCAACAGAATCCCTCTGAGTATCGATTAGACGTTAATGAAAAAATGTTTATCTGGCATGCACCTGGAAGGCCCCCGGTTAAATAGATTATAAGTGTGACTTGCGACAAGGGATAACTGGAATATATCAGAGCCTCAAGGCAGTTCTATAAATCTCTGGCAATCCCATCGTTATTTAGCGTCCTGTGAGAATTCATTAGGTAAATCTGACTTATCATTAGATAAATCTGACTTATACAGAGCAATTCGCAATATAGTTTCCTGTGTGCGCAACGCTGAAGCTTTCATACGATCCCATGTCATCGGGAAGCCAATCGCCACAAAAGCAGCAACGGTCTTGATAATAGTATTTTCAGTTTGGCCTGTAAGAATCTCTACAACCAAGATCACTGTCAAGAATGTCCAAACAGCAGTCGGAATACGAATATCATCTTTAATGATGTCAAATGTACCCCGTTTCAATGTCGAGGCACACCAAAGAACACCTACAGCGGCTAATGGCACTACGCTAAACAGATAAAAACGCTGCATTGATGTCAGGTTGCTGTCTACAAATGGGCATACAGCACAAAAAAGTCCACCGCCGAAGCACAGAATTATAACCACAATGAGAAGCAATCGTTCCCAAAACTTAATGCGTCTAAAAATCGTTTCCTCAATACGCGTCTTAAGAGAATCCTTTAGAGTTGATGGGCAAGCATCAAAATTAAAGACGTCATTTATATTTCCTTTTTCTTTCATGATTTTACCTCCACTTTCAATAAACATTTAAGAGATTTTTTAGCATAATATAGCCTTGATTTTACAGTTCCAACTGGAATTCCCAGAATAATACCGATTTCATTCAGCGAGAATCCCTCAATAAAATGCAACACGAGACACTCACGATGAATTACCCTAAGCTTGTCCAGCGATTCGAAAATCTCCTGGCTTGAAAACCCACTTAAGTTTATAGCGTCATCCTGCTGTGGGATATCGTTTAGGTTTTCATCTGAGCACACAGTCTCGAATTTCGAGTTTTTTTGAATATGACTAATAACTATGTTGCGTGTAATTTTGAAAAGCCAAGCAGGAAAAGCTGCGGGTTTTCGTAGTTGTCTGAATTTTTGGAGAACTCGAAGCCACGCATCCTGAATTACATCCAAAGATTCATCTTCGCTTAAATTAAATCGCCGAACATAGAAATAAAGTGGATCTATCCATACCTCAATAAGTTCAGTCATAGCCGTTGGAACGCCATTTTTACACCGAATAACCAAATATTCACTCTTCATTAGTTTTTCGTTTGAAATCAAAGAAACTCCTTTCATATAAATCATTTCTATTATCTAAGATAGATAGGAATCCCACAAAGTTCAAATTTTCTTTTTATTTATTAGTTGTGTCAATACCCCATTCTTTGAACAGTTTTAATTGGAGAGTCTGACACATACCGTTATTGGAGCAGTAAAGATCAGCGACCTCTTTGCGAAGCCACGAAAGGTCGAGAACCTTGTCGACTTGCTTGAGAATATGATCTTCCGGAATGAGTGACGACAGCGGACCTGCAATAAACAAGTCTTCCTGCCAACGTTTTTGAGTACCTATCATAATCGTGTCTCCATCCTTGAAAACGATTAACTTTGATGGTAGTATTATACAGGGTTAGAGGGGCTTTTTCAACACCCCCCTGACCCCTTTAATTCTCCTGAAAAAAATCATTCTCACCTTGTATTACAGCCTTGAATGTTATAAAGTGATTAGAGAATTTAAGAGACGGGTATTTGATCTTGGATGTGTTAGCCAAAATTTAAGAATACCCTGAACGGTTACGCCCGCCTAAAGCAGGCGGATATGAGAAAGAGGCTGAGATGAATCTTAGAGGAAAAAAAGGTTTTACATTGATCGAATTGCTGGTTGTAATCGCGATCATCGCGTTGCTGCTGAGTATTTTGATGCCGGCTCTGGGGATCGCTACAGAACTGGCGGGTGCGGTGGTATGCGCTGCTCGCGAAAAACAGATTTTGCTTGCATGGACCGTTTATTCACAGGACAATGATGGCAATCTGTGTACGCCTAGGACTTTTAACTATGACCCCCCCAACAATAACTTTGACTGGGTGGTGTTCAATCCGGATTCCGATCCGGCTTACAGCCTATCCGGTTTTACCGCTGAGCAAGAGATCAATGTAAAACCTTTTTTTCCTCTAAGATTCATCTCAGCCTCTTTCTCATATCCGCCTGCTTTAGGCGGGCGTAACCGTTCAGGGTATTC
>DRGS01000029.1 GCA_011053245.1 Phycisphaerales bacterium | reverse complement strand
CAAAAGCCAAACAAGTCGGCACGTCACATTCACCGCAATTTGTCTGCGGTAACTTTTTATATATTTCTAAACCCGATAAACCCATAAAAATTCTCCTTCGTCGAATTCTAGTTTTTGGTTCTTAGTTGATAGTTATAAGATAACTTCCAACAACCAAGTCCCATCAACCAACAACGGTTCCTTACATAATCGGATCCATGCCTACGGCAGGATGTCCTTTTTCCGTAATATAGTTTAATACCTCTTCTTCACTTGTAGCAACCGTCTCATCAGCGATCTTGTCTAGTAAGTCCGGCTCTCCCACTTCAGCGGCTCTTTTATTAAACACTTCGCCGATTTCTTCCTTGAGTTGCTTTGGCATCCAGACGATTCTTTTTATACCGCCATCTGCCGAGATAAATTTCTTGCTATGAATATATAACTTGCTGTGACCTATAAAACCGGGAGTCTGCGCTCCGCCGCCTACCGTTCCGGCCAAAGTTGAAAACTTCATGCCGCATGGCGTCATATCCGGATGATCTCTATCAACGATCATGATTCCGTTAGTCATTGGGAGAATTGCCGCAATACACTCAAAACAACCGCAACTTGTCATCGGGTCGACTATCATCGAGTATGCGCTCATCCGCTCGATCTCGCCTCTTGAAGCTTGCTTCACATATTCATTAGCTTTATCCCACTGACCGACTTTCGCATCGATCGTATTTCCTTTTGCAATTGGTTGATGACCACCCGAAGGATCTATTTGATAGCCGGCTTTACCGTCAAGCCAGTTGACCGCACCGCAAAGACCGGGGCGCTCAGGCGTCACAACGCAAACGTGCGTTGGTGCAAACGACTGACACAGCGCACAAGAATAAAACGTATCGACCGCTTCATCAGTCAGGCCCTTTATTCTGTCGTCACGTTCGTGAAATATTTTTCGGGCTTTCTCGCGCCATTCTTCCGCTTTTTTCTCATCAGTAATAATCTTTACCTGCACTTTATCAACAATCGCGCCAAACTCATCGAGGATCTTAGCATGAATAATTTTTCCAAGATGCTCTAACTTTAGGCCTTTTTCAACACCCTGCTTGCTGAGCCTAAGCCTTATCTGATCACGCTGGCCCATATGAAAAGCACCGGATGCATAATTTATCATGTGGTGTATCTGACGCTCGATAATTGGCTCGAAATCAGACTCCATCTGCCTTCCGGCTACTTCGACGACCATGCCGTATGGCACAACTGTGTTGGCACCATCGAGCTTTAGCTTATCGATATCGTCACCGATCATTTCTATCTTGCCATCTTCGACTTTGTCGCCATCTAATGTCGTCAGCCACTCAAAAGCAGGCTTTTTGTCTCCCCTGATTTCAATATGAGTGTCTTCGCGACGAATACGCTCACCTTCAAAAGCCGGCCCAAAAGAAACCGGAATCGGTATCTTCGTTATCTTGATCTTAAGCCCTCTGACCTCAATTGCCTTTTGGACCATTTTGTCGTGAGGAATTTGTGAGACAACGTGTTCGTAAGTACAGATACCGGTAGGCAATATCTGTGGAATATCATAATCAGATATGACCGGAAAACCATAGTTGATAGCACCGGCCGCTTGAGCATACTGTTCATCCGTCACATCGCCAAATGCCAGGACAAATGCAAAGATCCTGTTTTGATTGTATTTAAGATTGCGCTCAAAATCTCCCGGTTGTACTCCGCCAAAAGCCATCGCCGCTCTAGTTGCAAAACCCAGAGCAAAAACTGTGGCGGTAACATCTTTGCCGAAAGGAATAAGCCGCGTATCCCACCCGAGTTGAACACCGGCATCTTGCAAATGCTCTGCCATACTTCTTCCGTTTGTATCACAACTCATAAATACATAAAGGTTCTTTTCCTGCAGTTCTAGAGCGAGTTTAACCGAGACTTCCGGATCCTCAGGAGCACCTACGCAAGCTGCAAAACCAGGAGCGCTTCCGTCTACAAACTCAACGCCACGCTCACGCATTATTACATCATTAGCCGCTCCCAACCATAATCCGGAACCATTAGGATTAACGGTCATCGAATACGGAATAGGGTCCTTTAAATACTTGAGGACTTCGATCACTTCGTCGGCAAACAAAGTGGCCATACCCGCATCTAACGCGTGACCTAAATAAGGCAGCCAAACAGATTCGTCGGGCATAGGCGGCAGCAAAGATTTAGAAGTGTCGAGAACTTTTTGCAAATCTCCGAGTTTTTCAACCTTTATGCCGGTCATCCCGTAAGTCACGGGCAAAAAGTAACCGGTATTCGGAAATTCTATTTTCTTATCGGCCCCGTGTTTTTCAAGAGCCGCCTTAACGTCTTTTTCGGCTTGGCCGACTATATTGTGCGCGCCTCTTATCGCACCTGTAGCGATTATCTTACTCATCTAAACCTCCAGCTCTCGGCGCATAGCCATGTCGTAGAGCACTCGTTCTTTTTCTTTATCGATTCCAAGAGCTTTACGCTTGGACTTTATATGATCGATCATCTTCGCAGCCATCTCATCAGCAGTTTCGGCAACGGCCCATTTTCCGCCAGTTATCTCCTCCATCTTTTCAAACAAATGTTTTTCAAGATTAGGACTGCCCTGGGTCTGGATTTGAGGGCTAAACATTGTGTATACACCGCTGGCAACAAAGTATTGGCCGATTGCGATGGCCTTTTCACTCATCCATTCCGGACACGCGCCAGCTGCGGGTACATCACTGATGTCGTCTCCCAAACCGCCTTCGTTTACAATCGAGGTCAACTCGATAAGAATACGACTGTTATCGACACAAGCTCCGGTGTGAAGGACCGGTGGAATACCGACAGTTTCCGAGATCTCTCTAAGACCCGGCCCCGCGTATTTTTGCGCAGCTTCAGGTGTCAACAAACCATGTTTAGCACAAGCAATTGCTGAGCATCCACTTTGTATTACAAGTACGTCATTAGCAATTAGCTGTTTTACAAGTTCCACATGAGTTTCATCTTGATTCATTCCCGGAAGCGTACATCCGACAACCCCGGCAACACCTTGAATGCGACCGTTGATAACAGTCGTATTCTTATCGAGTTGACCTCGATTGTAAACGAAGGCGGTTTGGGAGACGACATCAGTGATGTACCCGCAGCTGGCGCGTGTCCGGAATGGATGAGTGAAAAGGCCATCGCAAT
>DRGS01000028.1 GCA_011053245.1 Phycisphaerales bacterium | reverse complement strand
AGATGTGTATAAGAGACAGGGTATGGGAACTGGATGTCAATGATATGGGCGGCGTAGAGATCGCCTCGATGTCAGTCATTGTCGTGGTTAAAAAGGAACTTTTATGAAAACTGGAACTTTATACGGTATCGGGGTCGGTCCCGGCGATAGTGAACTTATCACTGTTAAGGGAGCAAGGCTGATCGGTGAGAGCGAACATATATTCGTTCCGAAGGCGCGTATCAAGACCGAGAGCATTGCGCTACAGATCGCCAGAGAGTACATTAGCGAAACGGCTGAAATACACGAGCAGATCTTCCCCATGACGCCTGATCGGGATGAACTGGAAAGGTGCTGGGACGAATCGGCTTTGGAGGTGCTTGAGGTGCTGGCCGATGGCAAGGCCGCGTGTTTCCTGACGATTGGCGATCCGCTGCTGTATTCGACTTATATTTATCTTGTGCGTCGGCTGCGGGCCAATGAACCCGAGGTTAATATCGTTACCGTGCCGGGGATCATGGCGCTAAATGCTGCGGCGGCTTTGACGGATTTTGCGCTTGGCGAGGGCAAAGAATCTGTGACGATATTGCCGACCGCTGACGATCTGGATGCGGCGGCGAAGGCGCTGGACAAAACGGGAACCGTTGTCCTGATGAAGATCGGCAAGCGGCTGCCTGCGATCCTCGATCTGCTTGAAGAAAAGGGCGTGCTTGACAGTTCCGTATTTATCGCAAAGGCAGGTCAGGACGATCAGGTGATCGAAACGGACCTTGCGAAACTTCGAGGGGGCGGCAGCGAAACGGGGTATCTGTCGATCATACTTACGCATGTAAATAAGGAGGGTCGATCATGAAGGTATTTTTCGTTGGCGCAGGCCCGGGCGATCCGGAGCTGCTTACCGTAAAGGCAAAACGGCTGGTTGAAAACTGCAAGTGCTGCATATACGCCGGTTCGCTTGTGAGTCCTGGTGTGATCTCGCTGATACCGCAGCAAGCGGCTAAGTACGATTCGGCGAAGCTTAACCTCGACGAGATCATTGAGTTGATAACCGAAGCGGGCGACGAAGGGATCGATGTGGTGAGACTTCATACGGGTGACCCTTCGATCTACGGGGCCATCGGCGAACAGATGGTAAGGCTCGACAAACTCGGTATCGAATATGAAGTTGTTCCGGGCGTTAGTTCCTTTCAGGCAGCGGCGGCGTCAATTAAGACTGAACTTACCGCACCGGAGATTGCGCAGACGATAATACTTACGCGTACTTCGGGGCGGACCCCCCTGCCGGATGAACAGAAGCTGAGCGAACTTGCAGGTGCCAAGGCGACACTTTGCATATTTCTTTCGGTTCAACGGATCGGTCACGTCGCAGAGACCCTGATGGCGCACTACGGCGGAGAGTGTCCTATTGCGGTTATCTATCACGCCTCATGGCCGGACGAGAAGATCGTGCGGGGGACGCTGGCGACCATCGAAGAAGAACTTAAAGATTCCGGGATAACGAAGACGGCGATGATACTCGTAGGTCAGGCACTCGGGAAACCGGAGGCGGTGTCGAAACTTTATGACGGCAAATTTACACACGAATTCCGTGAGGCGAGCGAATAATGAAAACTGCGATAATAACATTATCGAATAAGGGTAAGGTGCTGGCTGATATTCTGTCGAAGGCGATGCCGGAGGCGACCATCTATCTGCACAATGATATTAGCAGCAGCGAATGCGCGAATGAGAAAATTTTCGATAGTACTATCAAGCTGACTGCTGAAATATTTGGCGAATACGAGTTGTTAGTCTATATAATGCCGTGCGGCGTTGTTGTTCGTGCCCTTGACGGGAACATCAAAAGCAAAAAAACGGACCCGGCAGTTGTGGTTGTCGATGTCGGCGGAAGATTCGCGGTGAGCCTATTAAGCGGACACGAAGGCGGAGCGAATACCGCAGCGGTCAATATCGCGAACATACTTGGAGCAGAGCCGGTGGTATCGACAACGACCGAAGCGGTTAAAAACTTGATCGTCGGGATAGGATGCCGTAAGGGAGCCGAGGCAAACGATATAATCGAAGCGATAAACACCGGACTTAGTGAGATCGGAGCGGATGTCGAAGATGTAAGGCTGCTGGCGTCGGCGGATATCAAGTCGGAAGAGACAGGGCTGCTTGAAGCCGGGGAAAAACTTAACATACCAATTAGATTTATAAGTTCCGAGGAGATACGGAATACAAGGAGAGATTTTCAATGCTCGAAATTCGTCCAGGAGAAAGTGAATCTGCCGGCAGTGGCGGAACCGGCGGCACTTCTTGCGGGAAGCCGAACGGAGATAGTGCTGCCGAGGAAAATTGTCAACCATGTGACGGTGGCGATCGCAAGGGAAAGGTGTTTGTGGTTGGGATCGGACCGGGCGGGAAGTTAGACCGGACGCATCGTGCGGAAAAAGCGATAGAGCAGTGCAGTGCGGTGTTCGGATATAAGCGTTACCTTGAGTTGGCTGCGGACCTGCTTGAAGATAAAGAGGTGGTTCCATCCGGTATGAGACATGAGGTCGAGCGGTGTCTGGCGGCACTTGACAGGGCGAAAGCGGGCGCGACCGTTTGCGTTCTTTCGTCGGGCGATCCGGGCGTGTACGGAATGGCGGGACTTGTGCTGGAACTTGCCGACGATAAGGGCTATGACGTTGCGATAGAGATCGTGCCGGGGATATCGGCGGCCAATTCGGCGGCGGCAAGCATGGGCGCTCCTCTGATGCTCGATTATGCCTGCATAAGCATAAGCGATCTGCTGGTGGACTGGGAAACAATAAAAGACAGGCTCGAAAAGGCAGCGTCGGCGGATATGGTGGTCGCCCTGTATAACCCGAGGAGCAAAAAACGCGTCAAGCAATTAGAAGATGCAGCCGAAATATTTTTGAAATACCGCAACCCTTCAACGCCCGTCGCAGTCGCCACAGCCGTCGGTACGGATGACGAGAATGTTACATACTCGAACCTGAAAGATTTTCTCGATCTCGACATCGGCATGAGGAGTACGGTCATCGTCGGCAACAGCTCATCGAAGATGGTCGGCGGGCGGTTGGTAACTCCGAGAGGATATAAGTTATGATACTTCTGCTTGGCGGGACATCCGAAACGGGGACAATCGCCGAGGCTTTGGCGGACGCCGGGTACAGCGTATTAGTGTCTAACTGTACGGACGTTTCACTGGATGTCGGCGGCGGGCCTGCCATATCGCTGAGAACGGGTGCGCTTGATCTGTCCGGAATGCTTGCTCTTACAGATGATCGGGGCGTAACCGCAATAGTCGATGCCACCCACCCCTACGCCGTAGAGGTTACGCAAACGGCACGAAAGGTGTGCGAATACTCTCATCTGCCGTACTTCCGCTTTGAGAGGCCGGGGCTATCATACGATGGTGATGACATCTACCTCGCTAGAACCCACGCGGATGCAGCGGAAAGGACTTGTTCCTTTGACAAACCTATACTGCTGACTATCGGGGCGGGCAATCTGGAGCCTTATGTCGATCTGGCAAGGGAGAAAAATCTGCCGCTGTTTGCGCGTGTGCTGGACTTCGATAAATCCCTGGAAAAGTGTGATTCGCTCGGTATGGGAAAAGAGTTTGTCATTGCCGCAAGGGGACCATTTACTGTGGAGGATAATCGCGATCTTATCCGAAAACTCGACATCGGTGTGCTCGTTACCAAGGATAGCGGCAAAGAAGGTGGTGTCGGCGAAAAGCTCGAAGCTGCAAGGATGGAGAATTGCCGGGTGGTAGTGATAAAAAGACCCGTCGAGATCGGCACAGAGACCTTCCAGACGGTCGAAATACTTGTCGAAGCGATCAAAAAAGATATTGACAAATGACGCCGGTAAGCGCATAGTCAGGCGAGAGCAAAATTTATTTTCCGGTTTTTCAAAATGAAAAGGAGAATGACAATGCGATACATTACAATGTTATTTTTAGTGCTGGTCATTTCCGCTGCAGCTTATGGGGAGCAGCAGAGCGAAATGGATCTTGAGGAACGTGAGATCGAGTTAGAGGCCAGGCAGCAAGAGATAGAGATGGATCTTGAGGAACGTGAGATCGAGTTGGAGTCCCGGCGGCGAGAGATGGAGATGGAACTTGAGGAACGTGAGATCGAATTAGCGGCCCATCGCAGGATGGCGGATCTCAAGATAAAATCGCAAGAGATGGCACTTAAATACCCGCAAAAGATGAGCGGCAAACACCCCGGCCATCATAAACGAATGATGTGCCCGATATTCATGGTGATCATGGTTATCGTGCATATCCTCCTGTCAGTATGGGTCTATAAGGACATCCGCAGGCGTAACCGTGGTTCGGGTTTATGGATAGCGATCGCCCTGCTTACCGGCTTGTTAGGGACAGGAGTCTATGCGATCGTTCGCATCGGCGATAAAGATCAAAACAGTTAATTTGGTATTAGAATCATCAAGATGAATATACGTTTTGTTCTGGCAGTTTTGATTTGCACGTTGTGTCTGGGCGCAACGGGTTGTGAGCCTTTTGCCAAATACGAAAGGATCGTTAAGTTCTCAGGAGTCGCAGCTAATGACATCCGTTTTGTCGCTGAGACCCATAACGGCTCTGTCACGGTAAACGGCATAGAGGGGAACGTATGCGTGCTGACGGCTGTGATCGTCGCCCGTTCCGATTCTGTTGAGAACGCTCAAAAACTCGCTGAACAGATCGATATAAAACTCGTTCAATCGGGCACGAATATAAAAGTAAAGATCGACAAGCCGTTATTTATTGACGAACAATACGTCAGCATCAACCTTGAAGTACTGCTTCCGATCAGAGTCCGCCTTAACCTTACAACGCATAATGGCACCATCAATATCACCGACATAATCGGCGAAATAAAAGCTGTAACGCATAACGGCAGCATCAACACCAAAACAACGTCAGGCGGGATGGACCTTGAAACGCATAATGGACGGATAGAATGCCGTCAGTTGATCGGCGATCTCAGAGTCGAAACTCATAACGGCAGCGCAAATATTGCCTTTTCCGAGAAAGCTGCGTCTGTCTGTAATGCTAATATTTCAACTTACAACGGGGGCATCTCTGTCAGATTCCCTCCGGAAACTTCATCTATCCTGGAAGCATCAACGCACAACGGATCGATACGCACCGAACTTGACATAACGATGGTCGGCACTATCAGCGATAACAATATCAAAGGCATCTTAGGTGCAGGTGAAGGGGAAATAAAACTTAAAACCCACAACGGCTCGATCCGCATCCGCAAATAGCGGCCTTAAAACTTGACACTACTGCACCCTTAATAGATGACCAAGTAGAATCTACGTATTAAACAAATCCAATGAAAAAGGGCCGCCGGAAAACCAGCGGCCCTTATACTATGTTCTTGTCAGGCGATGGTGTTTAGTCAGTGTATTTGATTATAAGTTTTGGCTCCTTGTCTGACTTTTCCCCGGAATAGAAACCAATGTATTCGAATGTTGGATTAGTTGCCTGAGTGAAACGGGCTCTTAGCTGAGTGATGCCGTTTCTGTTGATCAGATCCTTACCTATGTCACTGAAGTCTCCTGATGTCATCGTATCTTCAACATTTGGTCTGGCAGTGAATTGGGCTATATTTCTGGCATCATCTACACCAGAGCCTGGGTGGTTCCAATCGGAAGCGCTTAGTGCCGTGACACCGGAGAAAGCATGGTCAATGTCGATCTTACACTCACCGCCCCAACTGAATGGGTCATCTTCTTCATGGTGGCCGCAAATTAATTCCAAGGTAGCTGAAGATATCGTGATCGCAGTTTTTGTCGGCAATAGTCTTGTAGAATCAAAAGATGTTACCGCAGCATATCCAAATAAACTTCTTCCACCGATACGCAATGCTTTGTTAGTTCTATCGTATCCATTGTACCTTATTGCACTGGTATCGGTTCCCCAGACACGTCCATCGTATTCCGGCATACTGGTCAAGGTGAGTGTTTGCACGGCACCAGCGAGAGCGGTCGTTGCAGAGGCCTCTTCTGAAAAATCTATTACGCTGTTATACTGAGCCTTAACGCGATATGTATATGCAGTATTCGGGTCAAGCGCGGTGTCTTCATAGAATACGTCAGACTGCCAGCCGCTGTCATGTGTCTGGTCGGCAATAGTAATATTTTCAAAGTAGTACTGGACACCTGCAACATTGATCGGGGTAGCTGCCATGACTATCGTATGCGATCCTATGGCATTTGGCTGCAAATCCCATGTCGCGAGGGATAACTCTACCGATGCCGATGATGAATAACCGGTTTGGTTCTGTGCAGGCGAAGTATCCCTTGCCTTTACGCGATAAGTATATTTTACACCCGTTGTCAAGCCTATGTCTTCATAAGTAGGACTACTCTGCCATTCGCTGTCATTGCCGCCGCCTCCAGTGCAATCAAAGAAGTATTCAACGCCGGTTTCGTCGATAGCTGTGCTGGCTGTCATTGTGATAGAACTGATGCTGCTCGGTGTCGGAGCCTGGTCCCATCTCATTGGATCCGGTACGGGCGGTGATACGTCTTGGCCGGTATCGAGAGGCGTGGTAACAATGGCACCGAAAGATGGATTTGTTGTGTTGAGATTCAAAGACTTATCTCGCACCCGATAGATGTAGCCATATGTGGTATTGGGGTCAAGACCCGTATCTGTATATGAGGAACTGTCCTGCCACTCGCTATCACGGTTGGGATCATTTATATAATCAACAATTACCCCTCCAATTTGCACTTCTTTGTAATGATAAAACTTGTATTGCACACCACTAACGTCGACATATTCCTCCGCCTTCATCGTAATAGCAAATGATAAACTGAGTGCAGATGGCGGATCTTCCCATCTGGGTGCCCCGACAGGCGGATCGTAGTCTCCCTCTGGGTCCAAAATCGGGACATGGGTGTCATCAAAGTCAGTTGTGGCAGAGGCTGACGCAGAATACTGATTTTCATTTTCGTTATGGCGTGGCGAAAGATCGCGTATCTTTACGCTGTAAGTATATGTAGCTTCCGGATAGAGACCTGTGTCTTCAAAGGTCGGGCCTGGCTGCCAGCCGCTATCGTGGAAAGGGATAGTTTCGTTGTTAAAGTAGTACTCTACACCATTGTCATCTGAAGCCGACGCAGCGGTCATAGTAATTGAATATGGGCCGGTGGCGGCGGGCGCAGAAGCAAATGACATGGTCGCGGGAGCAGGAGGAACTTCATCGACCCCGAGGAGCCAATAGAGGGCAAACTCTGCAAAGTCAGCAAAGTTGATCTTGCCGTCCTTAATCACTGGAGCAAGATCTGTCTTATCACAAGCGTTCGGATCGGACAGGCAATCGGTTCTAAGCCAGTGTTGAGCCATGATCCCAACGTCAAAGCTATCTACCTGATGATCAGAATCGAAATCTGCGACATATTCCGGCGGGTCAGAACTGTATAGATAAGTGTTGATCTTGACGTTGTCGATGTAAACAACCTGATCACCGAGTTCACTACCGTCAACGATAACCGAGACCTGGAGGACGTTCCTGCCGCCTATGAGGGCTTTGGCGTCATCAATTGTCGAGTAAAAGCTACCGCCGACCTGCGTTAAGTCAACTCTGATATCATTTGTATCATAAAGGTTGCCGGTATTAAACCATTCATAATAAGGATCACTTATCTGCTCAGGAGGGATAACCCAGTGAACCGATACCGGCTGGTCATTGGGGTCGATCTGGTCATCGTCATTCATATCGAGCATCAGGCTGAACCTTGGAGAAGCACCTTGAAAAACCCCCTCGGCCAAAGCATAGTCGGCACTGAGCAGGTCCATCGAATCAAATGTAATCTTGGCAGGCAAATCACATATCAAAGAAGCCGATCTAGGACTCTCGCTTTCTTTAGAAATAAACTTCGCAGTCCATGGGTCAGACTGCGGGCCCGCGTTTGCGACTGTGATATTGCCTTCCTTTACCCAGAATTGTGCATCACATGGAGGGCCGAACGCAAAAAGAGCTTCGATGTCGGCATTCTTTTTGGGTTTTTCGTTCCAACCCAACTTGACATAACCCGTCAATGTAAAACCCCCACATCCAATTTCAGTTACCTCAATGTATGCATTTTTTTTAGTACCGACAAGGTTATCCAATATGTACTTACCATCCATCTCAAGAAATTCTATGGAACAATCATGCTTATCTGGGTTGCCTTTTCTAGCCAGGATATGGAGTTCGTCCATTCCACGGCCTGCGTATTCGTCATACTGGTAGGTCATCTGCCTCTGTTTATGATTGGGCCAACCAAGGGTAAATATTACTTCACCCGTAGCTTGTATGAACTCAAGAGAAAACAGGTTCATATCTTTGTGTTCATGGCCGTTTTTCGGCCATGTTTTTTCGTCAAGCCAGTTTATCCATGAATAGTCCTCATGCTTTTTCTTCGGATCAAAGCCGTGGTGCTTTTTCCGCAGCCCCATTTCCCAGTGACCCTCCACATTGTTCGGATCGCCGTACTTGAGTTCAACCAGGTTCTTGAGCCTGTCAAAAGCCCCCCAATCATAGTCGTCGTCCGTAATCTCGCTAACTTCGGGTTTTGCATGAACATTGCCGATACAAATAGTTGCAACTATCGCAGCCACTACGCAGAACACCTGTAGTTTTTTCATCATCCTCTCCAGTACTGTCTTTTATATAAACCTGCGTTACTTAACACAGGGTCAAAAATTATGTCGCAAAATCAAGAAAGCTATGCCTCATAAATCATTTCTTGCCAGTGCCAACACTGCGTACAACCGCAGTATTAACATATACTTAGGGGAAAGAAGTCGAAACAGATGTACACTTTCCCTCACCTCTCCTCTATATATACCTTTCCATTTATACCCTGTAAGGGTCCGTTAGTCAAGAAAAAAATAAAAAAAATCTCCAAATAGAGGCCTTGTAAACCTTTTACGTCCGCTTGCCATAGAGGGATGCACTTAAAAATAATTTTTTTCTTGCAACATAAGGGTCATTTATGCTATTATAGGGAACCACAACATCGGAGGAGTTTGTGGAGGGGTTTAGTGCAGCGTACGTTCGTTGTTACAACCTTACTAAAAATAGACGGTAAGGCAAACGCAGGGAAGCTATTGGCCAGCCAAATGGGGTGTTATCGAGGAGAAGGTGATGAAAACCACTCTTTCGCTTGTAGAGAGACACCATTCTGACATAAACAGACAAGCTAATGGTCTATTGCGATCAAGCAAAGGCCTCCGCTATGCCTATATGCACCCATTGAAAGTTCAAACCAAAATCTTTATTTGCTTGTTTACGCTATGTGCATTACTGCTGCCGGCAGCGTCTGTTTATGCCGGTACGATATGGAACGATGATTTTGAAAGCGGTGACTTGAGCGGATGGACCACGTCCGGCACTGCTATCGCTTCGACTGATGCTGCAAACGCAGATACCTATGGAGGAGAACTCAACGGAACAGCGTGGATGGAGAGAGCTGTAAGCACCGCTAGTTATACAACTATACATGTTAAATACGACCGCAAAACCGACAGCATGGACACTGGTGAAAACCTATATGTCGAATGGTTCGACGGCAGTGACTGGAACAATCTTGAAACCACTCAAGATCCAAACTGGATTTCCCAAGAATACACTTGTGCTGCAAACGCTGACAACAACACGAACTTCAAAATAAGATTTCTCACCGATGCCAATGAGGTCACTGAATACGCTTATCTTGACACAGTCGTAATTACAGGCACAGATACCTTCCCGCCGACGCCGAATCCAGCTACGTTGGCTTCGACGCCTACCAACATATTCGGTTCAGAAAACCTCGCTATGTCGGCAACTATAGGCAGCGATGCGCTAAGCGAACCGGTTGAATACTATTTCGCCGAAACGACAGGCGGCCCGGGAGCGAACGATAGTGGCTGGAGGACCGCCAACTCGTATTTAGATAGCGGTCTTCTTCCAAATACCACCTATACCTATACCGTACAGATGAGAGATGCTGTCGGTAATACTGGTACTGTATCAGTGGGGTACTCGGGGACGACTCAGGCACTCGTCCCTGACGTTGTGGGGCTGACTCAGGCTGCTGCAGAAGCTAACATAGTTGCAGCAGGTCTTACTGTTGGTACGGTAACAACCGATTACAGCGACACGGTTGCCCTTAATGATGTTATCAGTCAGAATCTAACCGCAGGAACATCTGTTCCCGCAGGCACATCGGTTAATCTGGTGATCTCATTAGGCGTCCAGATGGTAACTGTCCCTGATGTTGTCGGTTTAACACAGGTAGTTGCAGGGACCACTCTTACGGCAGCACAACTTAGCACTGGTACTGTAACAACTGCTTACAGTGATACCGTTGCTACAGGTCTTGTGATCAGCCAAAGCCCGATAGCAACGACCAGTGTTGTTCACGACACGACGGTTGATATAGAGGTTTCATTAGGCGTCCAGATGGTA
>DRGS01000027.1 GCA_011053245.1 Phycisphaerales bacterium | reverse complement strand
GCAGAGGAAAAGGCTGCGGAGTAATTGAAGATATTGATATACCGGTGTTGGCGCAGTTGGCGCTAACCAGCGGTGGAAAATCTCTGTCCGAGTTGCGAGAGATCCGACTCAGATAGAATTAAATAAAAACGAATAACGGGAGTTTAGAAAGATGGCAGAAATATCGGCGAAAGTGGTTATGAAACTTCGCAAGATGAGCGGACAGGGTATGATGGACTGCAAGAAGGCTTTGCAGGAGACCGGCGGCGACCTCGATGAGGCAATGGTACTTCTTCGGAAAAAGGGTCTTGCGACAATGGCAAAACGTGCCGGTCGCGATACCAGCGAAGGCATATTAGTCAGCAAGAAAAGTGACGACGGCAAAGTTGCGGCGATGGCTTCGCTTTGCTGCGAGACGGATTTTGTTTCTAAGAATGATGATTTTATCGCAACAGCGGAATTGTTGGGTGATTGCAGTTTGCTGTGCATCGCCGACGAAGGGGCCGAGAATCTGGCTGCGACCGAGATCAATGGCAAGAAATTCTCCGAGATCATTACCGACGTCGTCAGCAAGACCGGCGAAAAGACCGAGATCGGCGATTACACTCGCTACAAGATCGACGGTACAGGAACGGTCGGTGCTTATGTGCACTTCAATAATAAGCTCGGCGCTATGGTAGAGGTCGAGGCAAGCAGCGACGACGTAGCGGCGGCGGTTGAGTCGGTGGCAGTCGATATCGCTATGCATGTTACAGCTATCAACCCGGCGGGCGTAGATCGTGATTCGATCTCCCCTGAGGTTATCGAGAAGGAACGATTGATAGCTGCCGATCAGGTTAAGGACAAACCTGCTAACATTATTGACAAGATCATCGAAGGCAAGCTGGGCAAGTTCTTTAAGGACAACTGTCTTGTGGACCAGATATTCGTCAAAGACGACTCTAAGACAGTCGGCGAAGCGCTTGCTGAGGCTGCTAAATCGGCTGGCGGCGAGGCGAAGATAAAAAGATTTGTCCGATTTGAGATCGGCTAAGAATAACGGGCATCGTTAGCGAAAGTTATCGATGCCTTTTTTTTCAACCATTGATCGAAGGAGCGTTATGGCCAAGGCAAAGTATAAACGCGTACTGCTTAAACTTTCGGGTGAGAGTTTTTGTAAGCCCGGTGGTTTCGGTATCGAAGCCGAACCTCTTGAAGCGATCGCGGCACGGATCGTGAATATTTGCAGATTAGGGCCGCAGGTGGCGATCGTAGTAGGGGGCGGCAACTTTCTTCGGGGTGCGACTTTTTCGAAGAAGAGCCATATCCCTCGCAATACTGCTGACTATATGGGTATGCTGGCGACGGTCATCAATGCCTGTGCCCTTCAGGAGACTCTGGAAAAACTCGGACAGCCTACACGGGTTCTAAGCGCGATCGAAGTTGCGGCGATCTGTGAGCCTTTTATACGCAGACGCTGCCTCGCACATCTCGAGGCTGGCAAGGTTACGATACTCGCCGGCGGAACGGGGAATCCATTCTTTTCGACGGATACATGTGCGGCACTTCGCGGAGCGGAACTGAATGTCGATGTTATCATAAAGGCTACGAAAGTCGACGGTGTTTATACAGACGATCCGGTCAAGAACCCGGACGCTAAGATGATAGAGAGGATGACCTATAACGAAGTGCTCAGGGACGATCTTAAAGTGATAGACCCGGCGGCGATAAGCCTTTGCAGTGAGAATAGCATCCCGATTGTGGTGCTTAATATTTTCAAGGAAGGCGGGCTTGAGAAAGCGATTTGCGGAGAACACGTCGGCACGATTATTGAGTGAAGTTTAAACGGAGTTTAAGATGAGTGCTAAAGAAGTAGTGGCAGAACACAAAAATAATATGGAAAAGGCCGTTGAGTATTTGCATAACGAGATGCGTGGGGTCCGTACGGGCAGGGCATCTTCCGGTCTGGTCGAGAGCCTGCGTGTGGATTATTACGGTTCTCAGACGCCATTGAATCAATTAGCCAATATCGCGGTTCCCGAACCTGCCATGATCGTTATCAAACCATTCGACCCGTCCTGTCTTAAAGAGATCGAAAAGGCTATCAAGAGCAGCGACCTTAGTCTGGCTCCAATGGCCGACGGCAAAGTGATCAGGCTTAACATTCCGCCTCTCAGTGAGGAGCGTCGCAAGCAGATCGCCGGTCAGATCAAACAAATGGGCGAAAAGGCCAAGGTTAGTATCAGGAATATCAGGCGGGACGGCAACAAGCATCTCGAGGATGAAGAAAAGGCCAAGATTATCTCCGAAGACGAGCGGGATAAGGGCAAGAAGGATATAGACGAGGTCACTAAACAGTCCATAGATAAGGTCGATAAGGCCGCTAAGGTCAAGGCCGAAGAGATCATGAGCGATTGATAGGTCTTCTTTGTGTGGCAACAGGAAAATTTTGCGAGGGCAAAAACTCTCCATGTAAAGGGGGTGTATTATGGCGGCAACGAGTGTTTCACAAGGCGGTTCAAGAGGGCACAGGCGTGGTCCGAAGCGATTGTTGATCATTGTCGCAGCTTTACTGGCAATCGTTATGATTGTTATTCTGGCGGTTCCAATGTATCTTTCGAGCAGCAGCGGCAAAGACTTTGTCCTGGCGAAGATAAGCGATTCGGTCAATGGCAAAGTCGATGCCAAGGGGTTTTCCATCGGATGGTTCAAAGGCGTTAAGTTTACGGACTTAAGCTTTGCCGATACCACAGGCTCTACGCAGGTCAAAGCAGCAATGATAACCGCAAAGCCCAAGTTCCTTTCCCTGCTTACGGGCGATTTTTCACCCGGTCCGACAGAGATAAGCGACGGCAATGTCAGACTTATCCATAAGGGGGGCATCGGCAGGGCGGTTGAGTTCAAGAATATATTCGCTAAGGTTGATATTAATCCGCCTGGTAGAAAATCGATTTTCGATATAGCGCTTGCGGTAGCCGATGGCGGCAAAGAAGGTACTGTCCGTGCCAAAGGGAGCGTAAAACCGGCAAACCGATGGCGGCTCAAGGGCAGCAGCGGCGACCTTACGATGAAGATTGACGATCTGGAACTTGGGTCGCTTGGGCCGTTGTTTGCGCTCATGGGAAAAAAGTTCGACGCTGATGGGACATTGAACGCTGACGTTGTCGCAACACTTGATGACGGTCAATTAAAGAAACTCAAAGCCAATGCGGTATTGTCTGGTTTAAGTAAACAGATCGGCGACAAGCAGGCTGTGGTCGATGAGCCGATACGGATCGATGCGGAGGTCTCCTCACAGGCCGACACGATCAAGATCGATAAGTTTAGCATAGCGTCATCGTTCTGCAAGATCGAAGGCAAGGGTACTGCGGATGCGCTGGACTATACGGCAAGCGCCGACCTTAAGGGTTTGCAGAATTTCGCGGAGCAGTTTGCCGATCTCGGGGATTACTCTATCACCGGCAAGGGGACCGAAAAGGGGAGGATGTCTTTTCGGGATGGAATTATCGCGGTAAAGGGAGTGAGCGAGATAAAGGGGTTGGTTATCAGCAAAGGTAAAAAGCGGACCAAAGCCGTCGATGTGAAGATGGATTTCGATATGGCGACCGATAAGGACAGGGAAATATTGAAGATAGCCCGGTTCGATACGAATGTGATCGGGACCGGTGTTGTTAAAATAACGAATTCGGTTATGCCGCTTAATAAGGATGCGCAAAGCAAGCTCGATATCGCGATCTCGACGGATGCGAAACTGGAGGGTGTGTTGCCATTTCTAAATGTTGCAGGCGTTATCGGCGACGATACGGAATTAGCCGGTCATCTTACTTCGCGAGTTGCGATCAGGTCGAAAAAGGAAAAGCTTCATATAGTAACCGACAATACGAAAGTCAAAAATCTTAAGATCGGTAAACGCGGACAGGAGCCGTTTGTAGAAGAGACTCTATCGCTTTGGGTTGATATGTTGTGCGACAGGGCCGAAAAAACCGTCGAGATAAACGACCTTCGGATAGACAGCTCGCAGGTCAGGATCATAAAGGGGTCGCTAACTCAGAGCAATAGGGGCGGGCAGACGAAAATGGTCGGCGAGTTCGAAGCCGAGTATGATCTGGCGGCGGTAAGCGCGGCGGCGTCTGGTTTTGTTCCGGAAGGGTTTACGATGGAAGGTAAACGACGGAACAAGATCAGGGTCGAATCGGTTTATCCTACCGGGCAAAAGGATAAGATGCTTGCTAATCTGAATACCCAAGCGAATTTCGGTTTCGACAAAGCTACGTATAAGGGGCTTAATTTTGGCGCTGCTGAGATCGACTTGAAAGTTGAAAAGGGATTGCTGACAATAGCGCCATTTACGACGAGTGTCAACGGCGGTACGCTGAATTTTGGCGGCAGTGTGGATTTTAACGAAGAGAAGCGGTTGCTGAAAACGCCCGGGCCGATGCAGATGATCGACAAGGTCAATATCAACGATGAGATGAGCCGCCAGATACTTATGTATCTTAACCCTCTCTTTGCCGAGCAGGCGAATGTTACGGGCGTGGCGAGTTTTCATTGCGATGAGATGAGTATACCGGTTTCCGGCGGTACGAATAGAGACGCTGTTGTTGTTGGGACGGTGGCGATGAACGATGTGCATCTTGAAACTTCCGGCTTGTTGGGGCAGATCATGTCGTTTACGGGCAGCCGTGAAAAAGATATGACTGTCATGCCTACGAAGTTCGTTCTGCGGGACGGTAAACTTAGTTATGATGATATGCAGATCAATGTCGGGCAAAGTCCCATCAATTTTAGAGGTGAGATCTGGCTGGATGATCGGATCGATATGACCATGACGCTGCCGTATACATTTGGCGGAAAGAAAGTAAAGGTCGGCGACGAACCGGTAGGGCGGGTGACGCTTAGCATCGAGGGTGACCTTGACAACCCGAGGATCAATACACAAAGATTCTTAGAGGATCAGGGTAAAAGGCTGCTTGAAGAGCAGTTGCGAAAAGGTCTGGAAAGACTTTTCAGGTAAAAGGAATTTTGAGTTATTGTTTTGTGGCGGCGAGTTTTATGTCTGTTGCGGAACTTTCGCTGATCGCTTCGAGGGCGATGCGAGTGGTGCTGTAAGGGATCGACTTGTCGATGCGTAAGTTTATGATGCGACGGTTTGGGTTGGTTGTTTCCATGCGGGTGTCGATAGCGGCGGTTAGCAAATCTGTTATATTTTCAGTTTCCGGTGTGCCTATGATGTCAGGGCCGACGGCAAAAGCGGCGGCTTGTTCGCCACGGGCAATGACGGTTACTGTTGTGAGTTGATCGATGTCGGCCTCATGCGGATTGGCGGCGTCTATTTGGTCGGGTACGGTTACCTGAAAATTTTCGGCTGCGATGAACTGACAGACGAGCATGAAGAAAATTATCAGTAGAAAAACAATGTCAATTATGGGGGTCATGTCGAAGCTGGCTGAAGCGGTTTTTTCTTTTATGATCAGCATGACTATTTTTTCGCGGCCTGGGTTTGAAGAGGTTTTTTCGTTACCGGTTTATTCGGCAGAGCTTGTTTTGTCGTGGTCGTTACAGTCGGACGGGCGGGGGCGGGGGCTCTTTGAGTAATTTCTTGCGGAGCGGGTTTTTCCATTATTGGCTTATTTGTCAGAGGTTGCTTTGACGGCAGTGGGGCGGTAGTAACAGTTGGAGTGTGTGGAAGCGTTGCTTGCGGAGTTGTTATTTGCGGAGCGGGTACTTTTGTTATCGGCTGGGTGGTTATTCTCTGAAGGAGTATTTCGATCTCAAGGGCGGCTTCACTTACGATGGTTTCTATGCGGGACCGGAAGATGCCATGCATGGCAAGAGCCGGTATCGCAACGAGCAGGCCCCAGAAGGTTGTGACAAGTGCGATTGAAATAGCTGCGGCAAGCTGATCGGCAGGGGGCTGGGAGCCGGCAATGCCGAGAATGTTAAAGGCTCGTATCATTCCGAATACCGTTCCGAAGAGGCCGATCATCGGGGCGACGTTTCCGATTATGGCGCACCATTCGACCCGTCTAAAGAGGCCCATTGTGCTTTCCTGCAGCGACTCGGCGGCGAGGGAGTTTATATATTTGGGATCGGCTTGGAGATTTTTTGATTTTGTGATGGCGGTAAGGACCGCTTTGCTGACGAGGTCGGTGCGGTCGGCGATAGTTATTACGAGGCGTTCAATGCCGAGGCGTTTGTGGATATCGGCGATCTCGGAGACGATGCCGCGGGGGACGAGTTTTTTGCGCCGTATCGTTACAGCTAAGTTGATGACGAGGTAGCCGGTTATTACGGACATCGGCAGGAGCAGAAACCAGACGATGGGACCGCCTGCGTTTACGAACTGTGTGTAGAATGTCTGGGCGGCGGCGGGGTCGGTTGCGGCATTTGCTGCGCTTGCAGTTGCAGCGAGAAGGCCCATCGCGATTATGAGCGCGAGCGACTTTATCCGTAGATGATCCAGGTTTTTTTTGCGGTATATGGCCATAGATTTAACTATTATAACGAATCCTTTCGTGATTGCAATTGATATAAACCTTGAAGGCTTCGACGCGACCTGGCGGAAAATTGGGTTTGCTTTTCATTTTTTTGTTTTTTGCTTGGGTATCACCCGAAAGCTGCGGTTTCTCCTTTTTTGGAATTGGCTTTAAATTGGCTTTGTTTGGGTTTGTTCCGTTTTTGGGGTTTGCTTGTAAATCGTTGTAAGTCTCTCTGTCGCAAGGGGTTGAGGTGATATTTGGGTGGTTGAAATTGGGTTTGTTCCTGTAGAAAAGGTTGTGCGATTTTGCGGGTTTTTCTGAAAAAAGCGAGGCTTTTGTGTCGAATTCAAAATGTTTCGTTTTTGTCATTTTTTCACACTTTTAACTACTTGAACCACGAATTAACCCGCCTACGCTTACAGCTTCGTCGCGACAGGCACGAATGAATACGAATTTTTTATACTATACATAACTACAATCTATCCTGATTGTTATGTGAACATTATACAAAGATGGGAGTTGGAAGTCAAGTGAATTTTAATTATTTTTACCATGAAGGACGTGAAGGAAATGAAGGAAAGATTTTGGCCACAGAGGAAAAAGAGGGTAACGAGGGGCACAGAGAACTACTTAAAAAAACTCAAAACATATTCCTTAAAAAGTTCCCCCGTACTAACCTTGTAAGTGTGGGACAGGCTGGACAAATTTATTTATCACTTTAATCCTGTCCGATAGTGCCTCCGGAGACATGGAGGTATTCTTTGGATTCTACATCAAAATAAACTCTTCCATCTGTAAAGCGTTTTCCAGAAAGTGGCACTTGGTAAGAAAAAATTCCGAAAGAACTATCATTGCTAAACCAAAGTGCCTGGATGTATCCATTGCGACCTTTAGGTTTTTTTGTCAAACCACATACTAACTCGGGCTCGCCATTTAGCTTGTTTCGCCACAACTGAGTATGACCTCGCAAATAATAAGCATATCCATCGCTGCCCCACCAGGCATTTACACCTTTTGCAATTTCTGAAAAACCACCGGTATTAAGATCCATATGAAAAACTTTTGATTTCTTGTTGTAATACCATAAAGACAATAGTAAACCCTTGGTGTCACAGTAATCGACCCAAGTAATGTTTCTAACATAAGCACCGTTGCAATTTTCCAATTTGGTAACATAGGTTTTTGACTTGAGGTCGTAAATATCAACACAAAACTTCGGGTAAGTGCGGACAATATACATATCTTCTTTGTTAGTGTCGATAGCTATACATTTATAGAAGCCAAGTTCATGAAAAACGGCAGAATTGTCAATGTCATGTAACAGTATTTCCAATACCGTGTCACGATTGGAACTGGCCCCTTTCTCGCCAGGCACCCAATGGTTCAATGTTAACCAGATTCTGTTACCAGAAACAGCTATGATCTTCCCAAAAGCATATTTTTCTAAGTCTAGCCCAAGATCAGTTGCACTAAGCTTTTTTGTTATATTTCCTCCGGCATCATATTCTACCAAATTGTTTTCCTTTAAGATATAGTATGATGTGCCATCTGGAGATAAGTGCCAATACCATCTACCCGGATCATCATCGAGCATGAATACTCTTGTCGTGCCGGGGGGATTCATACATAAGACATCTCTCTGGATGAAAGTTTGTCCAATGAAATTATCAGCAAATTCTTGGGCACGGCTGAGTTGTTCAACTTCAGTAAAATCGGCCCGATTAATCTCTGACGAAAAATGACTACGCATCACAATGAACGCCGATAATATGACGATCAAAATAATAATAAAACACACTATTCGTAGTTTCATATCTTATATCCTTAAACCAGTCTAACACTAAAATCTCCTTTCCGGTGGAGTTGTGATAGCTATATCCGTGCTTTACTGGGTACTTTAGCTGTTTCAGGTTGGTTTGTCAAGGGGGTTCGCGTTGTTTTGCTTTCTTGTGCCGCCCGCTGCGCGGGCGAGGCTACATCATGTCGCCCTTTGGGGCTTTTTAAAAGCTGAATATCCAATATCCAACACGGAATATCCAATGATGAAGTTAACCACGCGGATTCGGCGCCTGCACGGGAATGGAACAGAAAAAAGCCGCTCAATGCCGTTAAGCGATGAGCGGCTTTTGAGTTTAAATCAGGTCGAGACTACGCTTTTGCTTTTGCTGCTGCTCTTTGTGCTGATTCTACTGTGTTGAAGAGCAGCATTGTGATGGTCATTTTTCGTCAGAGATTAATCGGGCCGATTTTACTGAAGTTGAACAACTCAGCCGTGCCCAAGAATTTGCTG
>DRGS01000026.1 GCA_011053245.1 Phycisphaerales bacterium | reverse complement strand
GGCGGGCACTTGAGATCGATGAAGCCTCTTTAGGGTCCAATCACCCCAAGGTAGCTATCCGCCTTAACAATCTGGCGCAATTGCTTCTGGCTACGAACCGCCTTGATGAGGCCGAGCCTATGTTCAGGCGAGCGCTTAAGATCGATGAAGCTTCTTTCGGGCACGATCACCCTGACGTAGCCAGAGGTCTTAATAATTTGGCGGAATTGCTTAAGGCTACGAACCGCCTTGATGAGGCCGAGCCGATGTACAGGCGGGCACTTAAGATCGATGAAGCCTCTTTCGGGCACGATCACCCCAACGTAGCTATAGACCTTAATAATCTGGCGATATTGCTTCAGGATACGAACCGCCTTGATGAGGCCGAACCCTTGATGCGCCGGGCACTTGAGATTGATGAAGCATCTTTCGGGCACGATCACCCCAACGTAGCCAGAGAGCTTAATAATCTGGCGGAATTATTTCGCGCTACGAACCGCCTTGATGAGGCTGAGCCAATGTACAGACGGGCACTTGAGATCAATGAAGCCTCTTTCGGGCCCGATCACCCCAACGTAGCCAAAAACCTTAATAATCTGGCGATATTGCTTCAGGACACGAACCGCCTTGATGAGGCCGAGCCTATGTTCAGGCGGGCACTTAAGATCGATGAAGCCTCCTTCGGGCCCGATCACCCTGCCGTAGCCATAGGCCTTAATAATCTGGCGATATTGCTTAAGGATGCGAACCACCTTGATGAGGCCGAGCCCTTGATGCGGCGGGCACTTGAGATTGATGAAGCCTCTTTCGGCCCGGATCACCCTAACGTAGCCACAGACCTTAATAATCTGGCGGGATTATTTCTTGCCACGAATCGCCTTGATGAGGCCGAGCCCTTGTCGCAACGGCATCTGGTGATCTTTATAGAGTTTACCCACCGGACCGGACATCAACACCCTAGCCTGGAAAGTGCGATCAATAACTATACCATACTGCTTTCGCAGTTGGGACACAGCAAAGATCAAATCCAAGCCCGACTAAAGAAATTAAACGAGAAATAAAGCTGTGAGCCCGCGCAGCGGACGCCATGTTGTAGCCTCGCCCGCAAGGGCGTGGACCCAAAACCCACCACCTCCCCCCTTCATGAGCCCGCGCAGCGGGCGACATTAATCAAAAAATCCGTGTTAATCTGCGAAATCCGCAGGTAAAATCTTCCAAATGCGCTTGCACTATCTTGCTATTGGGTGGAAAAATAAAATTTTTTTACTCCTTACAACACAACGACTTACCGTTTTCAACCCCCAAAAAAATCACCGATTTTTGCATCAAACGCGCAAGTTCGTGCAAAGGGTGGGGGGACTTGTTTTTTTAAAGAGTTAAAAATGAATACAGAACAGCGAAATAAAAACACCTTAATCGCAGGCACCTGCCTGCGAATGTTTAGCCCCGGTCTTTGGCCGGGGTTGCTGTCAAAGAACGAAAAAAGTGATCAAAAACCGAAAAAAACCGTTATCTTTGAAAACAAAAACATGAAAAACGAAGCCAATTTTAAAGACATAAACTTAGCTGCAACCTCTTGCAGCATAGGAACTTACAACGATTTACACCCCAAAACCAAAAACGGAACGAAGCCAAACGAACCCAATTTTAGCCCCCTGCACCGTAGGGGGTTTCCCTTACTTTTCCAGGGGGATCCTGCGTTTTTAAAAATACTTTTTCTGGGAAGCAAACCCAATTTCCTGAATCCGAGAATCACTACAACTACTTGCAAAAGAGGTACTTACAGCAATTTACGCCCCCAAAACCACAAAAAAAGCAAACCCAATCCAAACCCAATCCAAACCCAATTTCAGACGCAAAGCCAATTTCGAAAACCCTTGCTTGGAATGCCCCAAAAAAAGTTGATCGCTCAGTTGCGAATCTCATATGCCCGATACAGAAGCGCCAGTTCCGCCTGCTTCTCCTCGATCTCATCACGAAGCTCAGCCAGAAGCTCCGGCTGTTTATATATCGCTTCGTCACCGAATCCAACCTGCAAACCGTCAATCTCCTCTTCCAGCAGCATTATCGCCTCTTCGATCTCCTCCACCGACAGCTTATTGAACCGCCGAAGCTCCTTGGGCGTCGTCTTTTTTCCCTTAGGATCGCCCGCCCCGCCCCTCCGAGGTTTTTTCGCCCCCTTTTGTTTACCCTTGCCATCTGCCAAAACCGAATCGGCCAAACGTTCTTCCAAAATCTGCGCATACCGCGAATACACTTTCGCCGGAGCCTCAAGCATCTCGTGCTGCCCCATCTTCTTAGCGCCCAGCTTATCGACACCCATAACGATCAGCTTACCGACAACCCGATCCAGAAAGAATCTGTCATGGCTAACAACGATCAGCGTACCGTTAAACCGTTTCAATGCCCCTTCGAGCGTCTCCCTGCCCGGAATATCAAGATGGTTCGTCGGCTCATCCAGCACCAGCACATCCGGCTCGGCAAGAACCAGCTTACACAGCATCAGCCGATTCAACTGCCCGCCGCTAAGATCGCCTACCCTCTTAAGAACGTCATCCCCGCAAAACAAAAACCCGCCGAGTCGCCCCCGCAAAGCCTCCTCCGTCATATCCGGCCTTATCCCCTTCGCCTCCTCCAGCACCGTTTTATCCGCATCCAGCGTCTCGGCGCACTGATCGAGATACCCGGCTTTGAGCGTCGTCCCCATCCTGATTGAACCGTCCGTCGGCCTTATATGCCCCAAAGCCAATTTAAGAAAAGTACTCTTGCCAGTCCCATTCGGCCCGGTTATCCCAAGCCTTTCACCCGCCAGCAGGTCAAAACTCAGATTCTTAAAAAGGATCGTCTCCCCGAAAGACTTCGACAGAAACTCGCACCGCAACACAAGATCGCTGCCGCTGGTCGCCCTCGCAAACGAAAACCTCACCCTCTTGTCATTCGTTACGCGGTCAAGATAATCGGGATCATTGCCAAAAAGCCTCCCCAGCCTCTTTGCCCTGCCCCTGGCCGTCCCCTGCATACCCTTCTGGTTAATATTACGGGCGATGAAATCACGCGTCTTTTCGACCATCTCCGTCCGCTGTTTGTATCGCCGCCGCTGCCGAAGTTCGTCATTCGCTTTCGCTGCGACATAATCACTGTAATTACCCTTCCACACCCTGCTCTTACCGCGTCCGATCTCAATGATCCTCGTCGCTATCCTGTCCAGAAGATACCTGTCATGGCTGATTATCACCGCCGCGCCTTTATAATTGCGAAGAAACTTCTCAAGCCATTCAACCGCCTGAAGGTCAAGATGATTCGTCGGCTCATCCAGCAGCAGCAGATCCGTCTCAGAAAGCAGCACCTTCGCAAGCCCCAATCTCGACAACTGACCGCCGCTCAGCGAAGACGTTCGCTCATGAAAAACCCCCGGCTCAAACCCCAATCCCGCCAGAATAGTATTGATCCGAGCCTCATATTCGTATCCGCCCTGCACTTCAAACGCATGGTTGAGCCGGTCATACTCCTTCATCTGCTCCTCGAGTTCGCTCCCGCTGAGCGCACCCAAACTTTCACTGACCGCCTCGATCCTCCTCTGGATATTCAGCAGATCCTCAACGCCGGCGTGCATCTCCTCCATAACGGTAAGCCCGCCGGAAAAAACCGGCTCCTGCGGCAGATACCCGACCCGAAGACCCTTTCGCTTAACCACCTCACCAACGTCAGGGGATATTTCGCCCAGAATAAGCTTAATAAAAGTAGTCTTGCCACTGCCATTGGCTCCGATCATTCCGACCTTCTGATGCGCGTAAAGCCTCTCCGACAGACCCTCGAAAACGATCTCCTGCCCGAACGATTTATGAACATTGACAAATGTTACAATTTGCATAAGTGTCTGCTGTGTATATGTTAGCCTTATTTTTTACTGTTGAGTTTAACCATACGCTCCGCTGTTTTGGCGATCCTTTTTCGCAACGCCGCAGGTGCGATAACTTCAACCTGATCGCCATAGCCCAGAACCCACCAGCCTATCTCTCCCAGACCGTCAACATGAAATTGGGCTGTCAGCGTCCCGTCGGAATTGAAACATGTCTTCTGGCTCCGGTGCCATTGCACTTCCGCTACGTTCCTGGCAACCTTACGGCCAAACTTCAGTTCCACACGGTACATCCTGCCCTCCGGTATCATCGACCACGCCATGCCAAGATAATCATGAACGTCAAAACCGGCCCTTCCACTGCGAATACCAGCATGAGCAAGAACCGTAAGTTCCTTTATGCGATTGAGTTTAAAGGTGCGAACCTCCTTATGAAGACTCGAATGCCCAATAACATACCAAGCCCGATTATTATACATAATATGGTACGGACTGAGCCGAATAGCGATCTCTTTGCCGTCAAATACAGAATTATACACCATCTTGACCAGAACCCGCTTTCGCACAGCCTTCTGCAAACGGGCAAAAATATTGTCCAGAAGATCCATCGGAGCATGAGAATCGGCACGGATAGATATATTCGCAAGCGTAGCGTTGCAATATCGCCGTATCTCGTCCGGAAGATTGTTTTCGATCTTAAGGCCGCCAAGCAACGCTGAATTCTTAAAAGGAAGCGGCAGATGCCCGCTGGCTTTGTGAACAAGCATCAAAAGACTAAGTGCCTCCTGCAAATTCAGGTCGATAGACGGCAGAAAATACTCTGGATCGATCGTATACCCGCCCGTGTCGCTATTAAACTTAAAGGGGACCCCGACCGCCTCCAGCTCCTTCAAATCACGAAAAACGGTCCTGCGGCTCACACCGATATGTTTCGCCAGCTCATCCGGCGAGTAACTATGCTCGGACTGAAGAAGCGTTAACAAACGAACAACCCTGCTGATCCTGCTAAGTTTCATATAAATAACCCAAAAATGAATAAAAACGCGAATTTAGCCTGACATAAGGACCATGCAATTATAGAATATAAGCCCAAACTGTCAATAAATCATTGCTGACCCCATCATTTACGGAAAACATTTGAATAACAAGTGTTTTTTGTTTGACACATGCCGTCGACAATGCTAAAATCCCCGTGGATATATGATTATAAACTACTCTGTCTTGTTGACTTTTATGTATCCAGCATGTATTTTAGGGTTTTGAGGAAAAAAATGAAAAAATTAAATATTTTTTACTGTTTTAAATGTGCCGTTTGTCTCTGCCTCATCTCGGCTATACTGATCTGTGTTTCAGGCTGTGCAGGAGCCGGAGAAACTGCCAGCGAAGTCCGGGATAGACATAAAACCGTTGTCAAATCGGGACTCAGAATGGTCCAGGATGATGTAGACGCGTTCCTGCTGATAGACAGACCAACAAAATTGAGTGACAAACTTACGCGGTAGACTATGATCGCCTTTCAATGGTCTTTGTTTTTGTCACAAAAACAATACTTGCAGTGAAGGGTTGCCTGTTATTCGGGGAGCCCGGTGAAATGTTAATTGTCGAAATGGAATTTGACTTGGGGAATATGACATTTGAACGCGATCTTTGAGTATATAAACAGAATAGGACCGCAGGAACGGCTCATCGTTCTCATTGAGCTTATGCTCATTGGGGTAATCGTTTATATCGCAATTAGTTTCCTTGAAGGGACTCGTGGCGAAAGGCTCTTTAGGGGAGTGATCTCAGTTCTTGTCGTCGGAACCGTCGTACTCTACCTCGTCGTTGAAAAGTTTAAACTTGCAAGGGTTCAATACCTCTATAGCGGCTTCTTGTTCGTTATTTCAATTATAGCTATCGTTGCGTTTCAGCCTGAAATAAGGAGAGCACTGATACGAATTGGACAGGCGAGCTTCCTGACAAGCTCATCGCAGCAACTGTCAAGAAGTGTTGAAGAGATCATAAGCGCGGTGACACAACTTGCAGCCACCAGAACCGGCGCCATAATCGTAGTGGAACAGCAGGTGGGACTCGGAGAGTTCATCGACACCGGCGTAAAGATCGATTCGAAAGTGACCGCCGAACTAATAAAGACCATCTTCCATCCCGGAACGCCATTACATGACATGGCCATAGTGGTTCAGGGTGACAGGATCATAGCTGCAAGGGTGCAACTGCCACTGGCAGAAGC
The DNA here is from genome assembly GCA_011053245.1 of Phycisphaerales bacterium. The sequence goes on along the minus strand of DRGS01000026.1, from coordinate 8,743 downwards.
CGAATCATTCAAAGGCAGACAGATCGGATCGCGTCACCGGGCCGCCATCGGAGTGACATCGGGTTCCGACGCGACTGTCATAATAGTAAGCGAAGAAACCGGAATAATATCACTCGCACTCGACGGCAACCTCATCAGGAACGTCTCCGAAGCACAGTTGAGAAGATACCTCAACACCGCTGTCGTCGAAACGACCCCGATTGTAGAACGAATGAAGCAGACCGAAACAACAAGTGCTAAGGTCGGCAAAAAAACAGAAAACCGGAAACCACAACAGAATGCGTGAACAGATAAAAAAACTCATCGTCGTCATATCCCTTACGATATTGATATGGGCAGCGGCCTATCTCGCCGATGAGGACGTAACAAAACAAACCGTAACACTCGATGTGTCCACAACTACAAGCAAGGACATACTCGTTACTTTCGATGTCGATACGCCGGCAAGTTACGAACTGGATCTAAAAGGTCCCGCTGCAAAGGTCGCAGATCTTAAGAGCAAGCTAATTTCGGATAAACCAAAGGAAAAGGTAAGCCTTAACTTCAATTGGAACGTCGAACACGAAAAGAAAACACACCTCGAACAATACTCACTCGATGTCATCGAATTTATCAAAGGCAGTGACAAGATGGAAGCTCTCGAGCTTTCCGTCGTCGAGCCTGAAAAAAAGATAGACGATATCGAGGTAACGATCGAAAAACTCGTTAAAAAAACCCTGACGATCCGGGTACTCGACAAAGATGGAGCTGCCCTCAAAACAAAAACCATCGAACCCGCAAATACCGTCGAGATGTTCGTACACTCCGATTGGCCAGACAGTAAATTGAACGCTTATGTCACACTGACAGATTCCCAGGTTGAACAAGCAAGAAGAGAATATGTCCAGGGGCAACCCTATGTGATACTTAATGACGGCACCAAAAGAGAAGCGGGTCTCTACAAGATAACCCTCCCGCCTACCGCCGAAGCCATGAAAATAAGAACATACCAACCGCTCGTTGGCTATCGGATCAGTAAAACTCTCATGGAAAAATACCACGTCGAACTGAGCAACGAAAATGATTTGACACGCTCTACCGGTATCGTAGCCACGGATGACGCACATGCGGCATTTGATAAAATGCAATATCAGGTGATCGTTGAGGTCCGCGATAGCGACGAAACAGAGACCGGCGAAATAACCCGCCAGGTGATATACAATTTCCCGCCGGAATATGTAAGAAGCAACGAGATCGAGTTAAGCGAAAAACCGCGAATGGCAAAGTTCAAACTCGTACCGATCCCGCCAAGCCCATGATCAATCCGCGGTTAAATGTTTTTCGTTCCTGAAAAATACTATCACCGTCTCGACAGCCATCCAAACCGCAAGCACAAACACCGCACCGCCTATACTAACCAGGAGCCAGTTCTCCTGCTCGATAAATCGCTTCTCATTTGCCAGCATTGACCAGCTCGTAACAAAAAGCATGATCGCACAAGGAACCGCCGACACAATAAACTTCCATCCCCCCTTGCGCCGCAGGTACATCGTAATAACCAAAAGTGCAAGCGACCCCAACAACTGATTCGCCGACCCGAACAACGGCCACAGCTTCATCGCACCCTTACCGTCGGCCCCACTGGTAAACGCAAGCGCCGCCGCCGTAAGAACCGCAAATGTCGTTGCCGACCACTTATTAACCAGCGGCTTGATCCGCAGATCAGTCGCAAGCTCACTTATCACATACCGCTGGATCCGTACGGATGTATCCAGTGTCGTCCCGGCAAACGATGCGATAAACACCCCCATCAGAGTAACGCCCATCGCCTTCGGCAAACCGATCGCACCCATCATATTCGCCGCACCCATCACCACCGGGTATAACTTATCCGGCAGACCCTTGGCTCCGAGCCATGACCCGTATTGATGCTCCCATGCCGCCGTCCCCGACAGAACCGTTCCATCGCCGAGCTTTAACGCCATTCCGACACCTGCTCCTACGCACAGGATCACAAGCAAAGCCAAAAATCCTTCCAGCAGCATCGAACCGTACCCAACGAACTGACAATCCGTTTCATTTGAGATCTGCTTCGGACTCGTCCCCGAAGCCACTAACGAATGAAAACCGCTCATCGCCCCGCACGCTATTATCACGAACATAAACGGCCAGATCGGCGGCGTCCCTTCGGGAAGCGAATGATTTATCGCAGGCGCTACCATCGACAGATCACCCGACAAAGACGCAACAACCGTCCCGCAGACCAAAAGCCCCATCGCGATAAACAACTGCCACGCGTTGATATAATCCCTCGGCTGCAACAGCGTCGTAACCGGCAAAGTAGAAGCTACCCACGCGTATATCAAAAGAACCACCACCCACACACCCGTAGACGGCAGAATATTTGCTAATGGCCACACACTCTCAAGCCACGCCCCTGCCACTATGCAAATATACATTGCCAAAACCGCAACCGCCGTTGAGCCTAAAATATTGAAGCCCTTCTTATAGACCGCCCGCCCCAATCCGACCGCTATCGGTATCTGCAGCCACACCGGAATAACGGAACTTGGAAAAGTCGTAAACACCGTCGCGATAACCACACCGAATATCGCGATAACAATAAGCAGGCACAGAAAAACTATCGCAAAAAATATAAACCGAACCCTTGGATTGATATACTTCGCTGCCACTTCCGATATGCTCTTGCCCTCGTTCCGCATCGAGACCACAAGTGCCCCGAAGTCATGCACCGCCCCCATAAATATACTGCCTAACAAAACCCATAGCAGCGCAGGAAGCCAACCCCATATAATACCGATAGCCGGCCCCACAATAGGCCCGGTCCCGGCAATGGACGTAAAGTGATGCCCGAAGATCACACCCTTTTGCGCAGGAACATAATCGACCCCGTCTTCAAACTCACGGCTCGGAACCATAGCGTCCGCATCAAGCTTAAATATCTTACGAGCCAAAAACCGCCCATAAGTATGATACGCCAACAAAAACCCACCACCACAAACAACCAATAACAACAACGCATCCATTTATCTAATCTCCAATTTAAAAGGGGACAGTTGCCTCTTTTCCTCTGGGAAACCGTATATAGGCCAAAGGTCTTCCATTTTATTTATCCTGCCATCTTCCTTACACTTCTCAATGAAGTTGTCTGCTATCTTTACTGCTTCTATTCTTCGCGGATGATCCGAACTCCACAATTCAGCACCTGATATTTTCGTTTCAGAATTGAAACGCATCCAGGCCTTAATGCCCCCCAGACTTCCGCCATGTCCCCACTTAAAAGCTTTACTTTTCTTTTCTCCAACACCGCTAAATCCAAAGCCATAATGACTATGGTCGGGAGTCCGGTCTGTTACGGCAGCTGCAACGAGCGATTTCTTGCGGAAAAGATTTGGCCAAAAAGTTATAAACCGAAGCGCATCAACTACAGAAAGACACCAAAAACCCCCGCCAATATGCCAACCAAAAATATCACGTCTATTCCCTAAAACCACATCACCGTACGCCCATTCATAAACTTTCTTTTCTTTATTAAAACCATAACCATAGAAACGGTGTTTTCGGCTAAATTCTTTATAGTTTGCGCGAGAACCCTCATAGCACCATGTAGTGCCGCTTGTAATCCCTAACGGCTGGAAAACGGTTTGCTCAATGTACTTATCACAGCGCATTCCACTTGCTTTTTCGATTACCGCTGCAAGTAACTTGAACCCTGATGCATACTTAAAATCTTCCCCCGGGTTAAAATCGAGCGGAAAACGCATCCAAAATCTTATAGCATCTATGGTAGTGATCTGATCGCCATTGATCAGTTTAACTTCATTGGCCTTGTTTTTTTTTGCCAGCAGCTTTTTGGGGACTATTTTTCTTCCCGCTTTCGGCACGCCAGCGGTGTGACTAAGCAGATGTCCGATTCGAATATCTCTCCATCGCGAGTCAAACTGAGTAAACTCAGGAGGGTCTAAAAAAGGTTCAAGTCCTAAATAATCTATCACTTTTGTGCTTAAGGAAATGTCTCCTTGTTCAATAAGCTTGAGAATTGCAACGGCAGTAAGAGATTTGGAGCAACTTCCGATTGGTCGTGTTAGGGTCGTAGACATGCCAATCCACTCTGATGTGGGAACCGTCTCTTCCGGTTTTCCTTTGTATGCCCAACCATAAGCACGCGTAAAAATAAGCTTACGGTCATAGGTTCTGGCGCAGGATTGACCGACCATTCCTGTTTCAGCATAGAGCTTGGTCATAGGTCCGTCCAATTCAGGGATGATATGCCGAGGGTACCCCGAAATACGAATCCCATTAAGCTTACCCCATGGCACCTGAAGATCACTCTGCTCATTTGCAGAAGATGCCATCAGTACCGATAAACCTGCACCGGCATTCAAGGCCGCTGTGGTTGTAGCCACCGTCCCAATGTATGCCAAAAAGTCACGCCGGGATACTCGTGATAGATCTGAGTATAATTCACCCTGACATTTATCATTCAAATGCTTAAAAAGCATAATCATCTCCAAAGAACCGGGGACAGTTACTATTTATGGCCGTTCTGCCCCTATCGTCTGGCACGGAAGATCAAACGTATCGGCACCTCCTCGATCCCTAAATACTCACGCAACCGGCCCGCCGCAAATCTCTGCCAGTTATCGTCAAAGAGGTTCGGCCTGTTGACGAACAGCAAAATAGTCACCGGCCCGACCGACACCTGCGTACCGTAATATATCTTCGGGAATCCCTTTTTATTTCTCGATACCCCGACGCGCTCTTCCGAAAGTCTCTCGATCGCCTTATTAAGCTTCGCCGTCGGCACCTGCGTAGTCGCCTGCTTAAACACCTCAGTCGCCAGATCAAGCACGCTCTGAATATTCTTACCCTCCGTCGCCGTCGTAAGCGCGACAGGAGCAAACTTCAGCGCCGGCAGCATCTCCGTAAGATAATCCCCATAATCCTCCGGGTCCGCCCGATCCTTCGCCAGATCCCACTTATTTATCACAAATATACACGCCTTATGTTCCTCGCCGATCAGCATCGCCAGCTTCTTATCAACCTGCGAAATTTCCAGCGTCGAATCGATCATAAACAGCACAACATCCGCTCGCTTAATACTCCGCGTCACCCTCGTATACCCATAAAACTCAATATCATTAGCGATCTTCCGCTGCTTCCGCACCCCAGCCGTATCGATCGCTATGAACGTCTGCCCGTTCCGCTCGAACCGCACATCCACCGCATCCCGCGTCGTACCCGGCACCTCACTTACGATAACCCGCTCTTCACCCGCAATCGCATTGATAAACGTACTCTTACCCGCATTGCGTTTGCCGACTATCGCGATTTTCATAACCGCCTTACCCGGCACCTCATGCGGCAGATGATCGATCTCCTCGAGGATCCTTTCCTTCAGGATGCTCTGATTGACAAAATTCGTCGCCGAAACACACATCGCCTCCCCGAACCCAAGCCGGCTAAATTCGCCAGCGTCAGCGGATTGCTTGGAGCTGTCCGCCTTATTGGCTACGAGTATCACATTAAGATCCTGCTTGCGAAGAAGTTGCGCGATAGTCTTATCAAGCGGCAATATCCCATCCCGAACATCGACCACGAACAGCACCAGATCGGACTTCTCTATCGCCTGCCGGATCTGCCATTCCACATGTTCGCTAAGCTCGTCGCTATCGACAATACCGTACCCGCCGGTATCCACAAGCTCGAAATATCGCTCCTGCATCTCCACTATCGCCGAAACACGGTCGCGCGTAACCCCCGCCGTCGGCTCGACAATGCTGATCCGCTCACCCGCCAAAGCGTTAAGCAGACTGCTCTTACCCACATTCGGACGCCCAATTATAGATACCACCGGTAAAGCCAAGACAATCACCTCATCAAAAAAAGAAATTTAAAGACAGTATTGATAAGGGATTATAACACCCCCACCCCAAAAAAGCAACCCAGCAGAAAATCCATGTCCGATGCCCCAGCCCAAAACAGCTTTTCACACACATTTTTAAGACACCAATAATTTTCTAAACAATCCGCTCTGAAAAAGCCGACTTATTAACCGGAGGCCGTTCGACTCCATATAAAAATGTCAAACTGTTTAGAAAAGAGATAATGTTGCCCACAGCCTTGGACCAAAAAGCCGATTCGGCGGCTATCGAGCAGGCCCTTTTTCAAGCGGCCCGGTCCGATCCCCAAAATGCACAGGCTCATACGGATCTTGGCCTGTTTTACACAAACAAAATGCAGCTCGAAAAAGCCATGGACTGTTTCGGACAGGCTCTTCAGATCGATCCCAACCTGCGGGACGCGGTCTGGGGGAGAGGATTTACCTGCTGGCTTAATGGCCACGGCCAATCCGCTATCGATCTCTGCAAGGAATTTCTAAAGAAAAACCCAAATGACACGGAAATAAAGCAAGTTCTGGAAACAATATTAAGCGAAAACACGCAGGCATCGCTCGCACCCGACCCTGACTTTAATTCGAGGAAGTCGATCATTAACTACCTTATCGACCGGTTTGGATACAAAAAATATCTCGAGATAGGCTGCAAACTCGACGCGACTTTTTCCAACATCAAGATACCCTACAAGATCGGCGTAGATCCCATTCAGGGCGGAACACTAAGGATGACCAGCGATCGGTTTTTCGAGATGACTAATGACAAATTCGATCTGATCTTCATCGACGGTCTTCATCTTGCCGATCAGGTCGTACGCGATATCCATAACGCCCTAAGTCACTTAAACAACAACGGAACCATCATCCTGCACGACTGCAACCCTGTCAAAGAACCACACCAGCTTCGCAAGAGCATGGTACCAACATGGAACGGAGATGTATGGAAAGCAATAGTTCACTACCGTCAGGACCCGCATCTGGACACCATCGTAGGCGACTTTGACCAGGGCATCGGCATCATACGCAAGCGACTCAACCCCGATCCGATAAGACTGTCGGCCCCATATCTCCAACTTCGATGGAGCCAATTACAACAAAACCGACAGCAATGGCTCCGCCTTTCCACTCCAAAGCAAATTGCTAAGTGGCTATAACAGAATAAAAACCCCAGCCCGCCAATTTAGAGAATAGGGCTCTCAGGACAGAAACCCAACCACACAAACACCACGCCGGCGACTATCGCCACTATAGCCTCGATCTTCATGAAGTTCTTCTTTTCCACGAGCCCCTTCATTAGCCTGATCATATGCTTGGGACAAACGAAGATCACTACCCCCTTCACCAGAGCCATCCACCCTAACACGGTAATTATAACCGAAAGATCCGCTGTCCATGTATTGTGGAACGCAACGAGCAGGTACCCCACAACCAAAGCCGTCACACCGCCAAGGTAAAGCACCGCCGGCCGTTCAACGAAATCTGCAAACATATTTTTATAGAACTCCGGGTTAATAACCATACCAATACCGACAGAGATATACACGAGTGAAAACACCTGAAAGATTTGAGCGTCTGACATTTCATTTCTCCTTAAAAAAATTGTCATTACCAAATTAAACCAAATATGATTTTAAGCTCAACAGACTCCAATGGCAAATCTTTTATGAGGAAAAGTAAATCACCCAATACTCTACTGTTCACCTGTCTACTGCTCTACTCTCTCAGGCCAACAGCCTGCCCCCCCCATAGCAACTATTATTCAAAGAAAATTAAACCGCCCCTCCCTGCCTGCCGCGTCGTAGCCTTTGGCGAAGACGGGTCATACCCGCGCAGGCTCCGGGATTGTCATCCTGAGCGCAGTCGAAGGATCTCTGACTCAACGATTATCGCAAACGCAGGAAAAACTCATCAATTTCAATGTACCTCCGCGTTTCTGACCAAACCCGTAGGGTGTGAAATGCTGTCTTTCACACGCGTTGTACTAATTATCATACTGCTCAGTACAAGAATTCAAACTAAAAGCTGCGGCACGCAAATAACTCCTAATTCAAAATTACGTTTATCCCGCGTACTTTGGATTTTCAAAAAATCGGCATTTGCTGTTAAGGGGACACTTCTCGCATAAAGGTTTCCTTGCTTTACAGACTATTAATACGTTTACATGTCATTCAAAATTATGCCATTCATTTATAAACTCAGCAATGCCCCCTAAGTTTTCCAAGTGTTTTAGTAAATCTTTCCGAGTTTTTTTGTACCAATCAGGATTTACTTTTATGGTCTCAATCTGACCTTGGGGGTTTCTAATGTTACTCTTAAGATAAGCCGATCCATCCTCACTTAAGTGTCAATAAAATGCTGCGGATAAGTTTCTGAATAATATTGAGTATCCGGTAGAACGATGATAGAAAACTCCTCTTCTATGGATTAATATGCAAAGGGTCCTGTCCAGCTCATATCACTCATCCATTTGGCCGCAAAAGCTGCCATGTCAGATAAATCAATAATGCAGTTCTCATTAACATCATAGATGCTTAGCTCATCAGCAAGCTGCGTCGCTTCACATGCATCGGCGGCCACCTGAACCAACAGGGTATCGGAACCGGGTTGCGCGGCCGCATCGGTTGCGGTAAGCTCAATTGTATAGTCACCAGCGATACTCAAATCCGGTGTAAAGTCTGCTGTCGGATTCGCCCAATCAGTGGAAGTCTTGGTCAGCGTAGCAGCACTGCCGGGAGGAGATGTCTTGATCGACCAGACAACATCCGCATCTATGATGTTAATGAGAACTGCATTATTGATTTATCTGACATGGCAGCTTTTGCGGCCAAATGGATGAGTGATATGAGC
>DRGS01000025.1 GCA_011053245.1 Phycisphaerales bacterium | reverse complement strand
GATCAACGCAAACAGTTTTGCCGACGATTACATAAGCTATGCCGGGAGGTCAGCATGAGATATTTTCTGCTCAGCTTCAAGGCGATATTCGTAAAGGACATCGTAACCGAACTGCGCGCAAAGCAAACGCTGCCGACGATGATCGTTCTGGGGATGCTTATCGTCTGGGTGCTGCGCATCGCAAGTGAAGCGGCAATGGATACCGGTACGGTGATAGGTCCGGTTGCGTTGTGGATCGCTTTCCTCTTTGCGGGCCTGCTGGCTCAGGAGAGGTCATTCGCTATGGAACAGCAGAATGACTGCATTTACGCCCTGCTCCTTGCTCCCGTTGACGAAGGGACGATCTATCTGTCGAAACTGCTGGTTAATATCGTAATGCTCTCGATCTTCCAGTTGATAATGGTGCCGCTGGTTGCGGTTCTGTTTGAGCTTGACTTTGCCGGAAATCTACCTGCTCTTATCGGTGTGCTGTTCCTCGGTAATGTTGGGCTTTCAAGCGTGGGCACCTTGTTTTCGGCGATCGTTCAGCTTAGCAGAACGCGAGGTTCGTTGCTGAGCATTCTGGTACTGGTGATCCTTATGCCGATGATGATACCGGCTACGTTTGCGTTACTGATCCTGTCGGGTGCTATCCCCGCCGATCTTGTCGGTACGGGCGCACTTGCTTTTGTTGGAACCCTCAAGTCGGCCATTGGATACATGGTCGCCTTTGACGCGATATTTGTCACTGCCTGCTGGATGTTATTTGGTTTTGCTATAAAGGAGTAGAAAAATATGCGACGTTTTCTGATAGTTGTTACGGGCATTCTGGTCATAAGCGCTATGTGGATGTCGCTTACGGTCGCCCGCATCGAAGGGCCGCCGGGAAATTCCGGTTCGGTCGTTCGCAACATACTCTACGCTCATGTTCCCAGTTCGATCTGTGCGCTGATATGTTTTGTTGTGCTTCTGGTCGCTTCGATCGGTTACCTTGCCAATTCAAAGCAGTCGTGGGACCGCGTCGCTCAGGCCTCAGCCGAGGTCGGAACAGTCTTTGCGACGGTATTAAATCTCAGCGGTTCGATCTTTTCGCGTGCCGAATGGGGACCGTGGTGGACGGCTAGCCCGCGTTTGATGTCGGCGGCAATACTGTGGTTTCTTTATGTTGTGTATCTTATCTTAAGGTCCAGCCTGCCCGGTTCGATACACAGAAGGGCTAGGGTCTGTGCGGTTTTTGCGATTATCGCGTTTCTCGATGTGCCGATGGTAATTATCAGTGCCCGCTTTATGCCCGATATCCATAAGCCCAGTTTCAGCTTTACTTCGTCATGGCAAAGTGCAACCTTTATGCTGAGTATGGTTGCGACGGTTATGTTAGGCGCCGTACTGATCTGGCTCAGGAAAGATATATTAAAAGTAAAATCAAAATTGGAAGAAAACCTCGAATAGGTTTGAATCTACGGAGATCATAAAATGTTCTATCTTGCTTTAACATTTACAGTTTTATGGGGTGCGGTTTTTGGCTATCTTCTCAAACTGGACACACAGATCAAGGATGTCGCCAAACGGCTGGAGGCTCGCTCTTAGCGGCCTTTAGATACTCGATTCAGCCATCGCCAAAGGCAAAACAAAAATTACTCAACCGTGACGCTTTTTGCGAGGTTTCTTGGTTTGTCTACGTCGTGTCCCCTTAGTACGGCTGCGTGATATGCGAGCAATTGCAGTGGTATGACGGTGAGCATCGGCTGTAACTGCTCAATCGTGTCGGGCACGGTTATGAGGTGGTCGGCGTATGGTTTTATGTGCTCATCACCTTCGGTGGCTACGACGATGGTTCTGCCGCCGCGAGCGCGGACCTCTTCGATATTTCCAATGATCTTTTCGTACTGGGAACATTTCGTCGCGATAAATACAGTCGGCATATTATCGGTTATCAGTGCTATCGGTCCGTGCTTCATCTCGGCAGCGGGCAGACCCTCTGCGTGAATATAGCTGATCTCCTTTAGCTTCAGGGCACCTTCAAGGGCGACGGGGTAATTTACACCTCTGCCAAGGAAGAGCCAGTTATCCTTTTCGATATTATCGCGAGCGATCTGTTTTATGTGGTCGGTCTGCGTGAGTATCTCCTCGATTTTGCCGGGCAGCTTTTCAAGTTCACTCAAAAGCCTGCCTGCATACTCATTGCTCAAGTGCCGTCTTCGGCCGAGTTCTATCGCCAACATCGTAAGCGCCGCTACCTGGGCGGTAAATGCCTTGGTACTTGCTACGCCGATTTCAGGTCCGACCCGCAGGTACACTCCGCAATCGGTCTGACGGGCGATGGTCGAACCGACAACGTTGACCAGCCCTATCACCATTGCTCCACGTTCTTTTGCCATCTGGATCGCCGCTAATGTGTCGGCTGTTTCGCCGGACTGGCTGATAGCGATAAAAATCGTTCCCTCGTCGATTATAGGGTTGCGATAGCGAAATTCACTTGCGTACTCAACCTCTGCGGGTATCCTGGCAAGCTGCTCGAACAGAAATTCCCCGACCAGTCCCGCATGCCATGCCGTACCGCAGGCGCTGAGTATGATCCGTCTTGTTTTGGCGAGGCTTCGCAGATGATCCTGGAGACCGCCGAGTACGACCCTTGTATTCTTGACGTCGATCCTGCCGCCGAGACATGTCGCAAGAGCGGTGGGCTGTTCGTGTATTTCCTTTAGCATATAGTGCGGGAAATCGGCTAACTCGATCTCTTCAAGCGAAAACTCGATGTCCATCAATTCCTTCGTCACCATCACGTTATCAACAGTCTTGGTATGGAACTTTTCCGGCGTGATCGTCACCATTTCGTTGTCTGAAAGATATATGGCTTGCGTAGTATGCTCGACTATTGCCGAGGCATCGGAGGCGAGAATATATTCATTTTCACCAACGCCAAGTATCAGCGGGCTGCCCTTTTTTGCCCCGATTAGCATATCCGGGAAATCCACACAGATGATCGCCAGGCCGTAACTTCCCTGCAATTCGTTGAGTGCCTGCTGGACGGCCCATTCGAACTTGTTGCCGCCGTCAGGAGCGTCCGCGCCGTTTCGTGCCGAACCGCTGGCATAGAAATAGCCGATAAGATTTGCTATTACTTCCGAGTCCGTTTCGCTTACGAATGCAACATCTTTACTGATGAGCCATTTTTTAAGGGTAACGTAATTTTCGATAATGCCGTTATGAACGATAGCGACCTTGCCCGTATGGTCGACATGTGGATGCGCGTTTATCTGGTTCGGTTTTCCGTGCGTGGCCCAGCGAGTGTGGCCGATGCCCAGCCCATCGCCTTTTTTGCTTTCAGGGAGTACATCCTCAAGCGCCGTTATCCGGCCAGCGGTTTTGTGAACGTCTATCTTGTCACCGCTTAGAAAGGCTACGCCGGAGGAGTCATAGCCGCGGTATTCCAGACGCTTTAGTCCCTCAATTAGTATCGATTCGGCGTTCTTCTGCCCTATATAAGCTACTATTCCGCACATGATGTTACCTTTATAATATTTCCATTTACAAGATACGCTTTTATCGGCCATAATCGTTGCAATATCAAGACTAAAACGTCATGTCCGATATTATAACAGTTTTCGCCGTTCTAATGAATAAAAAAATGATTATTAACGAAACCACCCCTGTGATAATCGTTTTCAGTCCCTTTTTCGGCCTGAAAGCAGGACAATATCCCGCAGTTGCTCGATGTTCTGGGCCTTAAACCATCTGTCGTCGAAATCGTCTTCACTGACGACATGTGCCACGGTCATAAGTGCCCGCAGGTGATAGTTTCGCTCGTCGGCTGAGCCTATCAGCACGAACGCGGTATGTATCGGTTCATAAAGTTCCGAAAAGACCACGCCTTCCTTGCAGCGTACGATAAGCACTTCAAATTTGTGCTCGCCATCGATAACAATATGCGGTATCGCAAGGCCGGGCTTTACTATGGTGGTTGACTCCTTTTCCCTGTCGATGAATAGCTGGTAGAGATGGCCAGCATCAACTCCTACGCGCGGGGCCAGAGTGTCCGAAGCCAGATGGAAAAATTCTTTGGCGGCTATCGAACCCTTGATGTCGAGGATGGCGCATTCGCCCACCAGTTTATCGAATCTGTCCGGTGTGATCTCATCTCTCTCTAATGCTATTTGCTTGAGTTCCTCTTCAAGGCCGCTCCTGCCGATGTGCCGCGAGACGATCCTCTTGACCAGATACACGATAGCCGATTGCCTGTCGATCTTCCGCTGAATATAGAATAGATACCACACAATAGCTGCCAGTGTGAATCCGCCTGTTATCGCTATCGGTACGATGCCCATCTCTATTATGAGAAATATATATATGATGATCGCCGCCACTGGCAGGTACGGATTGAGTGGAGCCTTGAACCTGGGCCGGTAGCTTTGTATCCCGCTGTGCTTCATGATCACTACCGAGACGTTCATCAGTATGAACATCAGAATCATTATCGTAGATGCCGTCTTAACCAGCGCTTCGACGGAGATCGTCATGATTATTACGAGCATGAAAAACCCGGTGATGAGTATCGCAATGTGCGGCGTTTTGAACTTTCCGCTGGTTTTCGATATCACACCCGGCAGCAGCCCGTCCCTGCTCATTGCCATAGGCGTTCGGCTTGCGGCTAATATCCCGGCGTTGCCCGTGGTAGCGAATGCCATAAGCGCAGCCAAACTGATAATGATCCCGCCGGTCTTGCCCATCATCGCTTCACCGCCTAAAACTATCGGCGTAAGCGAACCTGCCAGAGACTCGCTGCGTACGATCCCGACCGTAACGAACGTTACCGCTATGTACAGAAGGTTTACAAATATAAACGCCGTGAACATCCCCAAAGGGAGGTTCCTTTTGCTGTTGCGGACCTCCTCGGAGATGTCTACCACCTTGGTGAGTCCGCCATAGGAAACGAAGACCATGCCCGTTACCGCGAAAACATTTGCCATGCCGCCGGAAAAGAAGGGCACGAACTGTCTGCCGTCAACTACCGTAAAACCCTTGCCGACATACAGCAGCAGTATAACCAGCAGCCCGAACACCAAGGCGATCTGAACCCTTCCGGTTCCCTTTACGCTAACTATATTAAGGGACATGAACACAACGCATGCCGCCGCTGCGACAAGCTTCATAGTAAGGTCATCTCCTGCGGGCATGAACATTTTTACAAGTGCCCCGATACCCACCATCGCAAAGGCGGATTTAAGAGCGATCGACAGCCACAGCGAAAACCCTGCTACCGTCCCGACGAGTGGTCCGAGACTTCGCTCTACAAAAAAGTAGCTGCCGCCTGCTTTGGGCATTGCCGTTACAAGCTCGGCTTTGGCCATGAGCGCGGGGATCATGAGGATTCCGGCAAAGGCGTAGGCCAGGATCATAGAGGGTCCCGCTTTGGCAAAGGCAATACCGGGAAGAACGAAAAGACCCGAACTGATCATTGCACCGGCAGCGATACTGAATACGTCAACAGCCCCTAATTCCTTCTTAAGCATACATATACCCCTTACGGTCAGGCGGCAATCACCTGCCGGGCATCAGTATACCATAGAATGTGAAGTGGAATCAACCTATTTCATGAGCCCGTAGTATCCCTTGTTGGATATTGATTATTCCTTGTTCGTTATTGAATATTCAAAAGAATCCAGAAAGCTTCGGCACTATACTAATTCGGATAACCGTCATGAGCCCGCGCAGCGGGCGTCATAATGTAGCCTCGCCCGCAAGGGCGTGGACCTGAGTGCATTCACCTCCCCCCCCTACAAGAGCCCGCGCAGCGGGCGGCATAACCAACTCACTTTTTACCCTTGACGGACACAAAAAACCCGCTTACCATAAGAAAATGGTATGTTTAGCAAATAAAGGGACCGTGAAAAGTGTCGGACACCTTTAATTATTCCTTATAGCAAAAGAATAGGATAAGAGGATGTTCAAAGAAGATTCCCGTTTCGAAACGCCAAATGATAAAGCAATTATATGGCGTTATATGAATTTTGACAAATTCAAGTCACTCGTTGCAGAAAAGATATTGTATTTTTGTTCAATAGATACTCTGAAGTCAGAGGAGGATCCATATGAGGGATCATACTATGCATCTGAGTTCTTGAATGATATTGATTCTTCTGAGGCAAAGCGTGTGGTGGGTTTGATGAATCAATGCGGTCCGCCAATGACTGTTAATTGTTGGCATTTAAGTGACGATGAGTCGATGGCGATGTGGAAGTTATACGCAAAGGATAACAAGGGGATCGCAATACAATCGACAGTAGGGCATCTAAAAAAAGCTCTATGTAGTAATGATGAGGAAATCCTTATAGGGGAAATAAAATACACTGATGATCCGATAGATAATCCTGCGAACTACACTCTTGATAAATTCTCATGCATAACAACGAAGAGAAGATGTTATAATTTTGAAAAAGAGTTGAGAGCCTTTGTTTGGGATGCGGATAATAAACGAAGAACTCAAGATGGAAGTTTGAGGTTACCCGTTGAAGTGGACGTGCTGATTGACAGAGTACTCCTCGCACCGACCTCATTAGATGAAATGTGTCCAAAGGTGAAGAAGCTTCTTGCAGATTATAGAGTGGACATACCTATTGCAGTATCTTCGCTCTTGACAAATCCGAAATACTAAAATAGGAAAATTGAAGGTGTCGGACACCTTTTTATGTGAATCAATTCACAAGCGATGTCTTTTCTCAGGACAAATGAAAGTTTAGCCTGCTTGCACAAGCATGCTGTCTCTCGCGACCTAAACGCAAGCCTCGACGAATTTTGCCCTTACATCAGCGATAAGGTCGAGCATTTGTCCGGCTTGGGTTTGCATTGTGGCGTCGGCGTGTGTGACGCGTCCGTTCCATTTGCGATACTCTTCGTTGAGCAGGCTGCGTATTTCGTCGGCAGTCATCTTCTCATTTACACCTAATACGAACTCAATGTCAACCTCATCATGGGTTCCGAGGGGCAATATTTTTTGAGACATTGCGAGGAACTTATCATCGTCGATGCTCAGAAAGAAACCGATCTGCTTTAGTGTCTGTCGCTGGCTGGCGGTACAGGTGTCGAATGCGCTCACAGCCAGCATACAAAGCTCCATCGCTGCAAAGCGATCCGTCACTGCCGCTGCCTTTAGCTTCTTACATATTCTTTGGGCGTCGACCTTTCCCCCGCTCTTTAATGCTGCGTCAAGCTGCTCTGTTATCTCCTTATGGTCCGCAGTGGCAGAAACTTGCGTCTTGATCGTAATCCATTGGCGCAGAACCTCTACCGAATTCTCATTAGAGACGCCGTCAAGAACGCACATCCCCGCTGCCAACTCAACCGTCAGCGAGTCGACCTTTTCATGTCCTTCTTTAGTATCGATATACCCATCGGCATCATTTCGATAAACGATTACCTTTTCGGCTCGTGCAAGTTCGCATTCGCCTTCTACCGAGATTATCGACACGATAAAATTGAGTTTCCGTTTGCCTTTTTTCGCGAATTCAAGTACCTGGCTTTAACCGTCGCAACGGTCGTCCAATCCGAAAGTACATTGACTTGTTTGGCGAGCTTGCCGATATTTGCACACAGACAGAACGCCGTTGAATCGGCCATCTGCCACTGTTTCGCCGAACAGAGAACCGCCTTAGCTCCTCCGGTTCGTTGAGTCACATCCTCGATGAGTACCCGGACATCCGCGTCGCATCCCTCGAAAGGCGCTGTGACCTTACCGCGTATCATCACGGAAAAGGTCCATCCGTCCTGACGACACGCACCGGGAGTTGCATCTACCTTGCATAGGAAATCGTCCCTGGCTAAGGCGTTAGGATGTTTACGTTTGCTGTTAAACGCATGCCGGATCGACCACGCCTGATAACAACTGACGCATACGATCGAAATTAGAAATGCAAAGATCAGTCCCGACATACGTTTACCCCTGTCATTATTGCACCTTAAAGTCTTTGAGTTCCTCGGCTTTGTTTTCTATGCCGTCTTTGCTCATCTCACCGTTTTTGCCCACACAGAATTCGACCTCAAGATTTTCGCCGCTTTGCTCGTCTTCAAACTTACAGTGCATCCGTTGATTGGCATCATAGCTGTATGTAACCTTGATAGGTTGATTTATGGGTCTGTCAGGAGGAAGCTGAAAAACTTCCGACCCGATCTTGTTGACATAATCAGGATCCGTATCTTCGCCCTGGGTTATCGTCGCCTGGATCTCCGTTTGGCCGTCTGCCATCGTATAGAACACCTGCGATTCTTCACAAGGCAAAGGCGTATTCTTGGGCAGTATGATATTATTAACGATCACACGCTGCCCCGTCTCCTTATCCACAGGAGCGCATATCGTGCCATAGCTGTGATTCGATACGTCTTTTAGCTTAACGTCTTTCAATCCACTTGCAATAGATGCGGGAACGTTATCAGGATTTTCACGCATCTGCGTAAGCCCGGCGTATATCGCCGCACCGAGCGCTACGCACTCATCGACATTTACCGCTATCTCGGGAGCAAACCCGAATTTGGCCTCAAGCCGCTTCTGCACTACGGGCATCCGCGTACTTCCACCGACCAAGATCACTCTGTTTATATCACCGGCGGCGGACCCAGATTCTTTAAGCGCAACTTCGACCAGCATCTCCGTTCGCCCGACAAGCGTTTCAACCGCCTCTTCATATTGCTCGCGCCTGATCTCTATCTTCAGGCTCCCAGCTTCGCCGTAGAGCATCTTCTTGACGACCTCTCGCCGCGAAAGCGTTTTCTTGACGTCCTCGGCTTCGTCTTCATATTTGGCTCTGTCCTCATCGCATGAAATAAGCTCAGTGTCATATTTTTCCTTATAAGCGGCCTCGAACATCTCAAGCAGTTTCTTATCGAAATCTATTCCGCCAAGAGCGTGGTCGCCCTGCGAGCAGACGATGTTAACATCCCTACCGACGATATCCAATATCGTAACGTCAAAAGTTCCGCCGCCGAGATCATAAACCAGAACCCGGCCATCGATGTCGTGCGTAGTACTGTAATAGAGTGCGGCCGCAACGGGCTCATTAACGATGCCGATGACATTCAGCCCTGCCATCGTGCCGGCGTCCATCGTAGCTTTTCGGCGAACCTCGTCAAAATGAGCGGGGACCGATATGACAACATCGCTTATCTCACCGTTTTCGACGCTGCCATCCTGTTTGAGTTTCTTGAGTATCAGACTTGACAGTTCCTCGGGGCTCCAGTCCTTACCGTCGATGTTTACGCGGTGATCCGTTTCGCCCATGTGCCGCTTGATCCAGCGCACCGAACGTTCGGGATTCATGTGCCGTGAGTTGATCGCCTCGATACCGACACGAATTACCTCTGTGTCTTCTTC
>DRGS01000024.1 GCA_011053245.1 Phycisphaerales bacterium | reverse complement strand
CTTTGTAGTAGTTTACATTTCATCCTTTCAACCCAAGCCCACCCACTGATTAACATAACCATAACCTTTAGCATCTTTGGCATATTGCCGTCATAAATCTTTAGCGTGATTTGTAGGTCGCGTTTTTTCATATTCTCATGCCCCCTGCTGCCGTGAGGCCAGGGCCTCGAATGGGTTATCTTTTTGCTTATCCCCGGTCTTTATCCGGGTCCTGCTCGATGGCGTCAGCCCAAACTCGGTCGCCAACGATCGGCAGGCCGCCAGGGCCTTAAATTGAGCCTGAACCAGCACATCCAAACACTCCCCGCCTTTGGATGTTTTTGCAGTATACCGAGTCCGTAAGTCTTTTTTGCCTGGCTCAGCTTTCTGGCCATCTGAGGCTTTCTTGGCGCCCTTGGCTTTCTTGATCGCTTGACCAAGCGAATACCATTCGCCCCAGTGGAAGCAGTACTGAGCAAAGGCCGCCATATCCCAGGTAGTTAGAACCCCTTTTTCATACAAAAGCGGTGCCAACCTCTCCCACTCTGTTTTGGCTGGACCCTTTAGGATTTTAGGCCTTTCTGGAATCCCACCATCCGGAATCACTTCATCGGGCAAACGGCGGTCTTTACGGACTGGGCCGTGTATTTTAAGCATTGCCGATGGTTTCGGTTTTGGCCCTGTTACGCTCATTTTAATCAAACCCTTTAATATCCAAAACTATCCTAAACCTCAAATTTACCTCATTCTCTAATTTGACATAAAAAAAACGCGACCTACAAATCACGCTAAAGATTTATGACGGCAATATGCCAAAGATGCTAAAGGTTATGGTTATGTTAATCAGTGGGTGGGCTTGGGTTGAAAGGATGAAATGTAAACTACTACAAAGAACTCCATGCCATATAAACATAAACATTTCTACAGAGATTGGGGGAAGTGATATTTAATATTTAGGAAAAGGAAAAAAAGGACAGAAAAAAATGAGGATTAAATTTAAAATTACGGTCACGGCGCCGGCGGCTCAGGTTGGGACCAAGGGCGAGATCAAAGAGGTTGACGATCGAGCGGCAAATATCCTGATCAATGGGGGATATGCCGAGCGGGCGGATATTGTTGCGAAAAAGAAATCCGCAAAGAAAAAGGTGGTTGTGAAAAAGAAAGCTGCAAAAAAAACAAAAAGACGTTAAACGATTTTTATGCTTATAACTTAAAAACCTAAAACGGGGTTGTCAGATGGCTGATAAATGTGAATGTGATAGCTGTAAGGAATATGAAAAAGCGGAAGCGGAAAAAGTGGAGAAAGCCGCAAGGGCGGCCGTTGGGATCATAATGGATGCTGTCGTTGAGACTATTGGTGTCGACGGTCATACATGGAGTGATAGGCCATGCCAAACATGCCTTGCGATAACGGGGTTAATAGGCAGGCCGTATGGATGCTACTGGTATCAAGCCAAAAAGAAAGGTGGTAATTGAGATGAAGCCTTGTGGATTTAGTAGGTATTTCGGCAAGGACAAAGACACACCTTTGTTTTTAAAGGTTATAATTACCGTCTTGTTAATAACGGTGATTGTTGGATATCTAATGGTTTGCGAAAAGTGGTGAGCCAAGTGGTTCATTGCCAAAAATAAAAACTTAATACGACCAAAAAAAAGGGCACTGGCGGGCCGATCACTCGTCTGAGGTGCCGTAATCACCGGGCCTATACGGAGGCGCAACGGGACTTATGTTCCGATGTGCCTCCGTTTTTTTTTGGTCAGATCAATATATCGTAACAAGCAAAGGGCAAAGAATGGCTATAAAAACGATGAGTGCTGAGGATTTCAGAAGTCAAGGGTATTTACAGGAAGTTAATAGACGGTTTCTACATCCACTTGGATTAGCGTTATCAATTGTAACGGATACAGATGGCCCGGAAAGGTTTGGGGGGATATGGGACTACCGTGATGACCCGGAAGGAATGTTGTTTGGTGATAGTGATCTTGAAGAGCAGGAGGCAAAAGACAAGGCAATTAAGGTAAACGCCGAGTTTTCAGAAAAAGAAAAAGTCAGAACTGAAACGGTCGGCGGGGTGGTTCAGTTGATCCCCGGCGTTGATGATTTCATTTTAAAGTAACGTAGTGCAATCGAAAGGGCAACGGATTTGCCGGTAGCAACTGAAACATTTAAGTCTTTGATGGTAGTTGAGCAGTACATGGACGATGTGCTCGAAGGTCGGATACCAGCCTGTCGGTACCTGATCCTGGCCGTCGAGCGACAGCGGAACGATATGTTGACCCGTGATGGGGTCAATCTTAATTTCGACCCGGCGGCCGCTCAGCTTGCCATCGACTTTATCGAAAACCTCCAGCACTCAAAGGGTGTGTGGGCCGGTAAAAAACTTCTCCTGGAACCGTGGCAGAAATTCACCTGCTGGTGTATCTTCGGATGGAAAAAACCGGATGGATCCCGCAGGTTCCGTATCGCCTACAACGAGGTCGCACGAAAGAACGGCAAGAGTACATTCGCTGCGGCTATCGGATTGTTTTTACTTCTGATGGATGACGAGCAGGGCGCCGAGATTTATACGGCTGCCACAAAGATGGACCAGGCTAAAATCATACACAAAGAGGCCACGCGAATGGTCAAGGCTTCGCGGGACCTTCGGGATTATTTCGGAGTCGGCTGCCACGTCAACAACATACACGTCGACCAGACAAACTCATTGTTCGAGCCGTTAGGCGCCGATGCAAAGACGCTCGATGGCCTAAACCCATCGGGCGCTATGATCGACGAGCTGCAAGCCCATAGGGATTCGAGTATCTGGGATATCATAAGATCGGCGATCGGGTCAAGACTTCAACCCTTAATGTTCGCAATTACGACGGCGGGGTTCAATATGCACAGCTTTTGCTATGAGCAAAGGGATTACGCGGTCAAGGTCCTGGAGGGCATTATCGACGATGATTCGCTGTTTGCGATAATCTTTACGCTCGACCGCGATGACAATGGCGAGCTGCTGGACGATTGGAAGGATGAGACTTGCTGGGAAAAGGCGAACCCGAACCTCGGGGTAAGTGTTTCGGTCGAGGATATGAAGGATATGTGCAAGGAAGCGATCGAATCGCCGACGAAAAAGAACAACTTCCTTGTCAAAAAGCTCAATGTCTGGACCACCCAAACGGTCACATGGATCAACCTTGAAAAGTGGAACGACTGCAACGAGGTCGTCGACGAGAAATTGCTGGTTGGGAAAGAATGTTGTCTCGGGATAGACCTGGCGAGCACAACAGATATTGCGGCCAGCGTGAAACTATTCCCGTGGGACGATGGCAAGTATGTTGCGGTGGCCCGGTTTTATGTTCCGAAAGACAGGGTGCTCGCACGCCAGAGAAAAGACAGGGTTCCTTATCAAAAGTGGGCAGATGAGGGATATATTACACTAACCGCCGGCAATGTGATCGATTATGCAACTATAAGGGCGGACCTTTACAGCGATATAGAAATATATCAGCCGCAGTATATCGCATACGACCGATGGGGCTTTGAGGGATTCAGACAAGATGCGATCGCCGACGGTGTCGACGAGGACCTTTGGATATCGTTCGGTCAGGGGTTCCAGTCGATGAGCGGCCCCATGAAGGCACTGGAAACCCTTTATCTTTCCGGCAAACTGATCCACAACAACAATCCGGTTCTGACGTGGATGGCGACTAATTTGGCAGCCAGCACGGACCCGGCAGATAATTACAAGCCCGACAAGAAAAAATCCAGCGAGAAAATAGATGGAATGGTCGCACTGATCATGGCATTAGGAGTTGCGACATCGCAGCCTGCCAAACAGGAAAGCATTTACGCTGAGCGGGGGCTGACAATCCTATGAAGATAATCACACCAAGAGGAATGTGGATGTTGGGCGGACAGATGTTGTCGAGATTTGCAAAGGTAATGCGGTCCGGAACAGCTAACCCATCTCAATGGTTAGTCGACTGGGTTCGAGGCGGGCGGCCATCATCTTCGGGCGTAAACGTGACGTCAAAGGTTGCTCTTCAATATACACCGTTCTGGGCGGCGGTTAGAATAATATCGGGAACGATCGGATCTCTGCCGTTTTTGGTGTACCGCAGGACCGCAGATGGCAAAGAGCGGGTGATCACTCACCGGCTCTATAAATTATTGCACAATCGACCGAATCCGTACATGGATGCACTGACCTTTATCGAGACCCGGCAGGCTCACGCTTTATGTTACGGCAACGGTTATGCGGAGATCCAGCGAGATGGCGGCGGCAGGCCGATAGCGCTCTGGCCGCTTTTGCCGGATAAGACATTCAGGAAGATCAGCCCGGAGGGTGTACCGTTCTACGAGGTCCATCCGACTAAGGGGGGGGTAGTTACCCTGCCGGATTACAACGTCCTGCACATTAAGGGCCTCGGATACGATGGATATAGCGGATATAACGTCGTTCAGTTCCAGAAAGAAGCGATAGGGTACGGTATCGCGGTGAAAGAATACGGCGCACGATTTTTTAGCGGTAGCGCCAATCCGGGAGGGGTGCTGGAGCATCCGAAGGTGCTGGGGGATGTGGCAAAAGAGAACCTTCGGCGAACGTGGGAGGCGAATCAGGGGGGCTTAAGTAACGCGCATCGGACGGCGATCTTAGAGGAGGGCATGACGTGGAATCCGATGGGTGTGGAGCCGAAAAAGGCCCAGGCGCTTGAGGTCCAAAAGTACAATGTCGATGACATCAGCCGAATATTTAACATTCCACCGCACAAATTAGGTTCGATGGACAGGGCCACCTTTTCAAATATCGAAGAGCAGAACATAGACTTCATCCAGATGACGATGATGTACTGGTTCCGGACATGGGAGCAGGAATGCAATTATAAATTATTCATGCCGAGCGAGCAGGACACAATGTTCTGCGAGATCCTTGTGGCAGCGCTGCTGCGTGGAAACATCACGGCCCGTTACGCAGCTTATAACATTGGCCGAACCGCCGGATTCTTAAGCGTAAACGATATCCGGCGGATGGAGAATATGAACGGCATCGGCGACGCCGGCGATATTTATCTCGAACCCCTGAATATGAAAGAGGCTGGCACTGACCCGGATGATACGCAATCGGACAATAATGATAACGATAACGATGACACAGTTGCGGTTGACGACGACGATGTCAATCGCGCGCACCGAAATCTGATCATCAGTCAGTTCGAGAGGGTCATCCGACAGCAGCAGAGTGGCGGGAAAAAGGGACTCCGCGGCGATCTATACGATAGCCTGCGAAAACACGCGGCGACAATACTATTCGAGTCGGTCTACGCATTCGCTAGTGTGTCAGGGATTAGTGCCGCGGACACGAGACAACTACTCGGCGAGGTGATCGACGAGAACATACAAAAAAACGTTACGACCGATGCGGTCACCCTGGCCGGCATGGTCATTCAAAAAATAAAGGAAATAAAATGAAAAAGGTACTGATAATTTTAATTGTTTTATTTTCATTGTGCCCGACAGTATTTCCGGTTGCGGCAGATATGGCGGTAACTGTTGCCGGTGCGGGTGATGGTTCCGGGACAGCGGGCGATGGCATAACTCTTGAATGGGATAACGCCATGAGCCTTGCCCAATGGGAAATCGATGTCGAGGGTGTGATGGAAGCCGGCGACAGATACTTCGTTGAGGCAGGCACTTACACTTTGACAGGGGTGTGGGCAACCACCCGTCCAGGAGCCGCGGACCACAAGAATCCTATCCATATAATCGGTGTTAAGACAGGAACTACCGCCGAGCCTCCGACAACGGCTGATTATGCCTTTGGAGACGACAGGCCTCTTATAGCCGCTGGCGCAAATTCCTTTTCATGGGAAGATGAATATTTATTCAGGAATTTAAGTGTAACCTCTACATTTGCTGACGGCTTTGAGGTTGACGATTATGCCATGTTCGTAAATTGCAAGTCCGTCAACACTAAAGGGGTTGGCGACTTTTATGCGTTTAGAGTTAATGACATAATTACATTCATAGATTGCGAGGCTGAGGCTTCGGGTGGCGCTAATGGCGTGGGCTTTTCTCTTACAGGTAACGCACCTCGCGCTATAAACTGTTATGCTCACAATTGCACGCAATCAGGCATAGAAGTAGGTACTCATTACGGATTGATTCAAGGTTGCCTGGTCGCTAATAATACAGATACAGGTATATGGCTTAGGGCAGAGTTTGGGGTTACCGCTGTAGTCAATAATACCATTTACAACTCAACAGTAGGTCTTGACATCACGACGGTATACCAAAGTACTTTCTACAATAACATCATAAGCAACTGCACGACAGGCGCACTTGTGGACGCAAGCGACCCATCAAACTTTTGGGATTACAACTGTTATGGAAATAACACTACTGATGTCACTAACATAACTACTGGGGCAAACTCTTTGCTTCTGACAGACCCACAGTTCATTAACCCTGCTGGTGACGATTTCAGGCTAAAGACATCGTCTCCGTGCCTTAATACGGGTCTTCCATTTATAGGTGGCAGCGATTCTTTATTTGATGGTGTTAGTTCAATGGGTGGTTGGCAGCCGTGGGCAAGCCCGAACCCAACCAGTCACAGGGCAAGATATTCGGGTCAATCACTTTATAATTAAGGAGCAGTAAAATGAGAAAATGGACAATTGCAATAATAGTTTTAGCGCTAATGGTGTGTGGGGGTTCGGTATTAGAAACATCAATTCCGGCTTATCGCACATTTGATACATTAGTCGATGCGTCAAATGCCGTTGATAGCGACCTTGCCGCAGCAACCGGGTTTGGAATCGGCGCTGTTACCGGCGAGATAGATTTAGCAACGGTAGCTGGAGTGGGAAAAGGGGTATCCGCAAACTCTATTGTATTAACTTTGCACGCTGCAACCGCCGCGGATGGAGACACGTTAACACAGAAAATATACGGGCGTTCCGAAAACGGCCCACCGCAACTAATTGCGTCAATAGTCTGGACAATCGGAACTGCACGGGCGGATGGGTCGACAGCGACTTTGCTATGGGCCGATACTGCTGCCGTTACTGATACACATCTAACGACAATAGCCACGGCAGACGGGGCTGGTAGCAATAGGGTTGTATCTGTTTGGGTTGACCTTACCGGGTATAGATTTTTAACAAGTTTAATCACCGCTCAAACCGGTGATCCGACGACGATCACTGTTTTTTATAGGTATTTCTAAGGTCACTAAATTGGAGAATTGAATCATGTTACCAAAACCGAATAAAAACGAAAACAAAGACGATTTTTTAACCAGAGCGATGGCCGATGGCGAGATGGTGGACGCTCATCCCGATGAGCAGAAACGCGCGGGCGTGTGCGAATCGATGTGGGCAAATTCAAGGTCGATCGATGAGGGCGTCGAGCGAAGGGAGCTGGTTGCCGAGGACATCGAACTGCGGGTCGTCGACGACGAGATCCCAAAGATCACTGGCTATGCCGCCAAGTTCGGTAAGTGGAGCGAGGATCTCGGGGGCTTCCGCGAAAAGATAAGGGTTGGGGCGTTCGACGATGTTCTGGACGACGATGTTCGTGCGCTAAAGAACCACGACCCGAATCTATTGCTTGGCCGGACCAGGAGCGGGACGCTGCGGCTTACGGCAAATAAAACCGGTCTGCGGTTCGAGGTCGATACGCCCGACACCAACGTCGGACGCGATACGGTCGAGGAGATCAGGCGGCATGATATCAGCGGATGCAGTTTCGGGTTTATCGTTGACTTAGAAGAATGG
>DRGS01000023.1 GCA_011053245.1 Phycisphaerales bacterium | reverse complement strand
TCCTTTTGCTCTTCAAGCTCTTTGATCTCTTCTTGAGCAAGCTGTTTGTAATCTTCGTCAAGATCGTCGTCGGCAAGCATCGTCTCGGCGTCGGCGATACCGGCGAGGCATTTTTTATACTCACGGTACTTGGAGACCATTGGCGAAAGTTTGGCTTGCTCCTTGCTCAGCGGGATAACCTTGTTGATGTCGCTGGCTATAGCAGGATCCTGCATCTGTGACTCTATATCACAAAGGCGCCCGTCCAACTCATCGAGTTTGGCAAAAAGACCTTTATTCTGTTCCGACATATGATAACCCCGCTGATCCTTGAAGTAGGTACAAAAAAATTACGCTGCCAATACATAACCTGTATAATCATGATCAACAGCGTAAATTGTAGTATCTGAAAATAGCTACTTCTTATCTTTTTTCTTGAAGTAGTCCTTGCCCGAACCGAATTTCTTCTGGAAGCGTTCGATGCGGCCTGCGGTATCGACGAACTTCTGCTTGCCGGTATAGAACGGATGACACATCGAGCAAATTTCGGCATGTATCTCTTTTGCCGTACTACGGGTCTCGAAAGTGTTGCCGCAACCACAGCGGACACTGACATTCTGGTATTTAGGATGTATGTCTTTCTTCATTATATATCTCCCGAAAAAGTAAAACAGCATATTATACGCATATCTTCGGTTAATTCAACTGTTTTTTTCAATTTTCTTGGACTTATCAGTAATAAAATCAAGCATTGCTTGCTTTACGCCGACAGATTCGTTATATATAGCGTTTTTGAGGCACTAAACGCCCTATAAAATCGTATCAGAGCAGGAGTTTTTGTGTATGCGTATAAGATATTCAATATCAACGATGGTTTTCTGGTGGCGTGAACACCACCTTTCCTTTGAGCAGGAGTGCGATTATCTCAAGCACCTTGGTTTTGGAATTGAGATCTGGCCGACTATCAGGGGTCATAACGACTGCCGATATGTAAAACGCAACTGGTCGCGGCTCAAAGAAGCGACCGGCGACATGCAGGTCTCGCTCAAATCCCGCGACGACGGGCCGACCATTGAAGAATGGGACGAACAACTCCAATGCGCAAAGACGCTCAATGCCTGCGTAGTCGCCAATCTTCAGAGCCTGTGCATCTCAGATCAGTTGGGCATCGCCGATTGGGGTTTTGTAACAGAGGTTGCACATTTAGCCGAGCAACACGGCGTAACTCTGTGTATCGAAACCGGTTCGCTGCCAGCATTGCTGCAGGTCGGGGAAAAATTCGACTCGATCCGCTACTGCCTGGATACCGGATATGCCCATCTCGACGCAAATTCCACCTTTGAAGAATACATCGACCAATTAGCCGAAAGAACTACCTATATCCACCTGACGGATAATTACGGCAAACTCGACGATCATGAGCCGCCTGGCGTCAGGGGCGGTATGGATAATAAAAACTGGGACTACCTACTCGAAACGCTGTCAAAGTACGACAATGACGTCACAGGGTGTTTCGAGATGTTCCCGAGCATGCCCGGGACAATGATACGCCAGGGATGCAAGTTCATCTTTGATACGCTCAAATGGCCAAACCGGCCGCAGAGCAAGCCTGGCCATGATGAAAGTGCGTATAGACCGCTCTAAGCCGGCAATTTCCCATGCACCGCCGTATTACATGCCATATACGGACAACTGCTCGTTAGTGGGCATGCTGTCATAACGCTCACCGCGTGGCCCGATAAAACCCGAACCTTCTCTTCGCAGCCGTACTTCGGTCTTGGAGCCGTTGCTATTGGTGATCCATACCGTAACAGTATTCTGATCGGCTCTTAGATCAGCGATCTGCCGCTGAGTTGACTGCTGAGCTTTTTTTTGCTCGGCATCTTTGCCTGCCATGAGGCCGATGCCGCCGCCGATGGCACCGCCTATGAGTGCACCCTCTGAGTCACCACCTGCCAGCGCTCCGATGCCGGCACCGATCGCCGTACCGAGAAGAGCTGAGTTCTGGGCCTCAGTCTCACATCCAGTGAAAAGTCCAACCGCGATACAAATTGCGGCAACCATACTAAATTCGATTACTTTTTTAAGCATCTTATGTCTCCCATTAAAAATATTCTAAAATCTGCCCCTTCAACCTTATTTCTACTTTACATCCGAAGATGTGGTTCGGGGCTTGTATTCTTTTTATAGTCTGATATACTTATCGACCATTAGCAAACAATAATTACAAAAACAGGAGAATTTTATGAAACCTCGCCTGATAATTAACGGTTCCGCCGGTAGAATGGGCAGGCGTATCGTCGCTATTGCCTCGGAAACCGGTAAATTCGACATTGTCGCGGCTGTCGACTGCGCCGAACACCCCGATATGGGTACGGACGCAGGGATACTTGCAGGGATAGGGGAGATCGGCACTGAGCTGACGTCTACCTTTCCGGAGGCAGGAGATGTGGTTATCGACTTCTCCCTGCCGCAAGCTGCGGACAAAACCATTGAATATTGTGCTAAAAATAAGGTTGCCCTGGTCATCGGTACTACGGGGCTGACCGAGAGCCATCTCGAAAAAATACGCGCAATAGCCGAAAACGTGCCCGTGATCCAGGGGACGAATATGGGCGTGGGGATGAATGCGCTTTTTAAACTTGCAGGGCAGACGGCTAAGATGTTAGGTGAAGAATATGATATAGAGATCGTCGAAGCCCACCATCGTTTCAAAAAGGACGCTCCGTCGGGATCTGCGCTTACCTTAGCTGAGAATATCGCTGCTGCCACTGATCGCGAGTACCCGGATTGTCTCGTACATGGCAGAGAGGGCGGCGACTCGCTCAGGGAAGCTGGAACCATCGGCATGCACTCGATAAGGGCGGGCGATATAACCGGAGAGCACTCGGTGATATTCAGTACACTTGGCGAAACGATAACACTTTCGCATAGCGCTCATAGTCGTGATACTTTCGTAAGAGGGGCGGTTCGTGCGGCTCTGTGGCTGGTCGGTAAGGAGCCGGGTCTGTATTCGATGGCCGATGTTTTAGGGCTTTGATGCCTGATAGGCATTTTTCCGTCGTGATGATGGGGTGTAAGTTCTTGCAAAAAGGGTTTCGCCACGGAATATGTGCCGCAGATTGGGTTTGGATTGGCTTTAATTGGGTTCGTTTGGGTTCGTTTCCTTTTGGGTGCAAAGCATTGTAAGCCCTTTCACTGTAAGAGGTTGTGGTGAATTTTTTGCTGTTGAAATTGGCTTTGTTTTTCATG
>DRGS01000022.1 GCA_011053245.1 Phycisphaerales bacterium | reverse complement strand
TTTCGCTATCGCTTACTCCTTTGCGTTTATGAAACGTAAGCGTTACATCACAGTTACGGCAACCCAACGTATGCTTGCAGCTCGGACAGAATACAAAATTACTATACCCCCGCCGATTCAAAAGAAGTATCGCCTGCTCTCCCTTTGCCAGAACTGACTTAAGTTTCTTCTCCAATACCGGACTGATAAGATTAACGCCTTGCTGTCCCGATCCCCGGAAGACGGACGTCATATCAACAAGCTCCATCTTCGGCATCGGCAGATCGTTCACCCGCTTATCAAGCCGAACAAGTTCAAAATACACCTTGCCCTTACAATTGCTCAACATCTCAAGCGACGGCGTCGCACTGCCTAACAAACAATGCGCCCCAGCCAACTGCGCCCGCTTTATCGCAACATCGCGCCCGTTATACCGCGGAGCCGTATCCTGCTTATAGCTGCCCTCATGCTCTTCGTCGACAACGATAAGTCCGAGATTTTTTAGCGGCGCAAACACCGCCGACCTCGCTCCGATAACCACATCGGCTTTACCGTTGCGTATCTTTTGCCATTGCCCGTTCCGCTGAGCGGCTGTAAGACCCGAATGCATCACCGCGATCCGTTTGAAACGTCTGCTGAATCGGTTTATCGTCTGCGTAGTAAGCGCGATCTCCGGCAGCAGCACTATCGCCGCTTTCCCCTCTGCGATCACCGCCTCTATCGCCCGAATATACACCTCCGTCTTGCCGCTGTCGGTAACACCGTAAAGCAGCGTAACGCCAAATTCGCCCGACCGTATTTTTCCGTTTACATGCTCCAGAGCATTTACTTGATCGGCATTTAGCTCAAATTCCTTTTCGCATTCCGTATACCCCGGAATTACCGGCAGCGACCGCAAAACCTCCCTCTCGGCAAACTTCACTACCCCCTTCCTGCTCAACGTCTTAACCGCACTCGTCCCGCACTCGCATTCCTCAAGCAGCTCGCTTCTTACCCTTGCATTGTCCTTGTCGAACGCACCTGCTTCTTTGAGCGCACTTACGATTGCCTTTTGCTTTGCACTGGTAAGAGCATCTTCGTCCACATCCTTTTCGGCGAGATAAACGATTTTTCCCTTCTTAACCCCCGCCCCCTTTTTAACCGCAGCCGGAACCATCGCCGCCAGAACCTGCCCCATCGGACACACATAATAATTGCTTATCCACCACGCAAGTTCCAGGAGCTTCTCATTAAGCAACGGCTTCTTATCCGTGATCGCCTTCACCTTTTTGAGCCTGAACTTCTTTTTCCCCTTGTTGCTCTCGCTGTCAACCCCGACATTTACACAAAAACCCTTAGTCGCCTTATTCTTCCTCCCGAACGGAACTTCAACCCTCTGCCCGACCGTTATCTCCCCCATCTCCTCCGGCAAGATATAGTCATATTCCATATCCGCCCCGCTGTCAAAAGCAACGCGCACAACCAAACCGGCCTGCTCATCGCTGGATTGCGATCCGTCTTCACCAAACAAACTTTTAGTATGACACTTACTCATTTATCCTATCGTTGGAAATGCCCACGGCTTTCGCCTCTAACTTCTTTCTCTGATGCTGATCGATAAACAGCAGCAGCACTGTAATAACCACCGCCTGGAACACACCCCAGAAAATTAGTATCTGAGCATAGTCCATTTTATCATAGAACCATCCGCCCATCTTCTTGCCTATTACCGCCGAACCATTCATCATCGCCATATATGCGGTAAACTGCGTCCCTGCAACAGCAGGCAGCGAAATATCCATACACATCGCAAACAGTGAAACACTCAGTGCCCCATAGATCCCACCCTCTGCTCCAAAGAATATCTCAACCGCAAGCTTACTCTGCCAAAGCTCCGGCTTTAGTGCAAAGGCAACATACGAAACTCCGAACAGTATTGTAGTTGTGATGGCTATCTTTTTGTGGCCGATCCTGTCAGCAAGAAAACCGCCGGTCAGGCATCCGAGCAATGTAAATATCTCTATCTTCCCCCTTGTTCCCATAAACTCTGTATCGGTCCAACCAAGCTCCTGAATATAATAAACCGTCCCGACAACACCGTGCAGTTCGATTGCGATCTTGACGCAAACCGCAAGAAAGATCATCATGATCGCCGAGCGGATCGAAAATGCCTTTTTCAACAATCGCCAAAGCTCCCCCCCTGAATCAGCAGAGAGTTGTTCTTCAACCCCCATCGCCTTACCTGCTGTCCACGGAAGCATTTTCTCGCCCTTACGCTCTCGAAGAAACAACGGAAGCATCATTACGCAAAACAACGCACCCGCCTGAGCTATCATCGCCGCACGAAGGCCCCAGTGCCCCATAACAAACTGACCCAAAAATAACCCGCTAAATGCCGCACCGCCAGATGCCGATCCGAACATAAGACCGTTGACAAAACCTCTTTCGTTTTCTTCCAGCACCTCCACCGCAAGCGCATCGACCGAAACATCCTGCATAGATGCGAACACGTTATGAATAAACACCAGCAGGCCAAGCATTTTCAAATCCGTAGTTACATCCGGGATCAATACCAATGCCGCTATCGTGACAACCATCATCGTCTGCGCAAAAAGTATCCAAGGCCGGCGTCTGCCCATCGCACGGTATGTATAACGGTCGATCATCGGCCCCCATACAAATTTGAATACCCAAGGCAAAGTCGCAAGCGCCGTCAAGTTTGCAACCACATTGGCATCCAAACCCTTGCCTGCAAAATATGAGGCGAGCACATATGATACAAACCCGAACGGAACACCCTGTGCAAAATACATCCCGCACAGAGTAAAAATACGAGCGAACTTATTATCAGACATATTCATAGACATACCTCTTACTCAAACAGAACCTCTAATTTTTTCATCTCATCCTGATCCATTTCCTTCGGCCTGGACCACACGGCAAGTTCCAGACTCTTCCGGCAGCCGCACTCATCGCTGCAAAGTTCAATATCGCCTTCCAGCGTAGCCTTAATAAGCTCGATAGCATTCTCCGTCGCCGCCGTCAGATTACCGATGATCTCCTTCAGCAGCTCCTGCTTATCGGCTTGCTCTGCATGTTCCCGCCAGCAGTCATAGTCGCTAGCTAATGCGATAAGCCCGTAGCACATCTGAGCCTCCCTGGCTAATTTCGCCTCCGGCATAGCCGTCATACCGATAAGGTCGCCTCCCCAAGCGATATGCATCATCGATTCGGCCCGCGTAGAGAATTGCGGCCCCTCCATACATATATAAGTACCCTCAAGATGCGTCCTTGCGTTTATCCCCCTGGACGCAGTGATTATCGCTTCTCTTAGCCGCCCGCAGCAAGGTTCGGCCATCTCGCAGTGAACGGCTCCGACCTTACCGAAAAAGCTGCCCTGCCTGCGAAAAGTCTTATCGATGAACTGATCGACCACAATCAGCTCTTTTGGTTTGATAACCTCTTTAAGTGAGCCAACCGCCCCGCTTGCCAGAAGCGCCGTAACCCCTAACTTCTTAAGAGCAAAGATGTTAGCCGCGTAATTTACCTCGCTTGGCCCATACCGATGCCCGTCGCCATGCCGATTGAGAAATGCGATTCTCTTGCTGCCCATCTTCCCGACCTGTATCGAGCTGCTCGGAGCGCCAAATGGAGTATCAACCTGCTCAACCTCAACATCCGTAAGATGCCCAAGCAACGCATCGCCTAATCCCGATCCCCCTATCACACCAACTAATCCGTCCGACATAGCACTTTTCTCCTGAAATTATTTTGAATATCACAAGAAACTCTGCTTGATTCTAACTCCGTCCGGCCCCAATATCACGTCATTTCTTGCCGCAAAATTGCGATTGCCGCATAACGATAATCCACTACTCATATTACTACACTATGCAACCTCCAGATAACCACAACGCCACCATACCATAGCCACAACTATACCTTTTCTGCTGATTTTTGTATCTTTCGTGCTATTGGTCGTCAAAGAGGTTTTTACTGTTGACGTTTGCTGATTTTGTCGACATTATATGCGGAAGGACTTTGTTTTTACGATAATAAATATTAGGAAGACGAACATGAGCATTAAGAAGCTGGACAAACAAGCATTTAAAAGTTTTGTAAACGAACTGATCGCCACGGACCAGACGGTCGTAGCCCCCACTGCCAAAGCCGACAAGTTCGCTTTCGCCCCAATCGACTCCGCAGACGACATGCGGCTCGATTACGACGTAACGCTCCTGCCGCCCAAAAAGTATCTCCTTCCGCAGGTCGAAACGCTGATGACCTATCAGGTTGGCGGAGAGTACGCTTCGGAAATATCACAGGAAAAAACCGTACTCCTCGGCGTCCATCCATACGACATGGTTGCGATCAACCAGATGGATGAAATTTTCTCGCAGGACGAAACTGATATCCACTACATGACCCGTCGAGAAAACACCACTATCATCGCATGCGACGTCGTTACGCCGTCAAAGAACGTCTTCGCATCCACCATGGGGACCGCTACTATCAAAAAAGGCTATGATATTCTCATAACAGATATCGGTGACGCCTGGATCGTCGAACTCGCCACACCAAAAGGTGCTGCCCTTATGGAAAACGTTACCGCGGGCGATGCCTCCGACGATGACCTCGCAAAACGACAAGCCGTCTGGGACAAGAACAATACCGGACTTAATAAGCACGAACTAAACTGTGCCCCCGCCGATCTTCCTGCTATCCTCGACAATGCCTATGATCACCCCGTATGGGAAGAAAAGGCAAAAACCTGTTACTCCTGCGGATCATGCACGCTAACCTGCCCGACATGCTATTGCTTCGACGTCCAGGACGATGTCGAATGGGATCTTGCCAATGGCAAACGAACACGTGCATGGGACGGATGTCTCCTCGAACAGTTCGCCAACGTTGCCGGCGACCACAACTTCAGAAAAGCCCGCGAAGATCGCTTCCGCCACAGAATATATCGAAAAGGAAAATACGTCCCGGCAAAGATCGGCGGCCAGATCGCATGTGTCGGCTGCGG
>DRGS01000021.1 GCA_011053245.1 Phycisphaerales bacterium | reverse complement strand
TTTGTACTTTCCTTTTTCCGTATGCAGGCGTGCGAGTTTTAGGGCGGCTTCGTTGGCCTCTGCTCCGCTGTTACAGAAGAAGCACTTGCCGCCGAATGCCCGATCGGAGAGCAGCTTTGCCAGCTTGCCCTGGTTCGGAATGTAGAAGGTGTTGTCAATGTGGAGCAGCTCTTTGGCCTGTTCGCAGATGGCTTGAGTTACCTTTGGCGGGCAGTGGCCCAAGCCGCTTACGGCCCATCCGGGGAACATGTCGAGTATCTTGTTGCCGTCGGCGTCGAAGAGGTAGTTACCCTCGCCCTTTACGATCGCCCGGGGCAGTCTTCCATAATTTGCTATGACGTATTTGTCAAACATTTGAATTATTTCATCTGTATTCATTTTTTCGGTTCCTTTGGTGTTACTATTAATCATATTACTTGATTATCTGTGTGCCGATACCTTTGTCGGTGTAAATTTCCAGCAGCAGCGAGTGCGGTATCCTACCGTCGATGACGTGAGCTTTTTTCGCACCGCCATCGAGCGCGGCGATGCATGCTCCGACTTTGGGCATCATCCCTTCTGTGATCGTGCCGACTGCAACCATTTCCTCGATCTCGGCTTCGCTGAGACTTGAGATGGTGCTTGCAGGGTTGTTGCGGTCCGAGAGGATCCCGTGGGTGTCGCTTACGAAGACGATCTTTTCAGCTTTTACGGCTGCGGCGACTTTACCGGCGGCGTTGTCGGCGTTTACATTTAGCTTTTCTCCGGTCCTGTCGCAGGCAACCGGGGCGATGACCGGAATAGTTCCCGTCTCGCAGAGGGTTATCAGAAGTTCGGCGTTGATCTTGTTGACCTGTCCGACGAGGCCTAAGTCCAGCGTTCGTCCTTCATTGCTCTTGAGCTTTAGGGGTTCGGCAAAGAGTACGCAACTGCTCAGCGAATGCAGAGCCATCGTCTGGCAGCCGATTTCGTTCAGCGTATCGCATATCGGTTTGTTGACTTTGTGTACGAGGGTATGCTCTGCGATAGCGAGTGTCCGCTGGTCGGTGTATCTTCTGCCGTGTACCCAGACGGGTTCCAGACCGGCTTCGTTCATGGCTTTTGTTATTGCTTTTCCGCCGCCGTGGACGATAAGCGGGCGCATCCCGACGGTTGCCATGAAGACGATGTCCGTTAGCAGTTTTTTTTGCAGGTCCATGTCGTCAAGGATGCTGCCGCCGAGTTTTATCACGACGATCTTGTCCTTGAACTGGCGAATATACTCCATCGCCTCGATCATGGCCTTTGCTTTTTGTATTGCCTGTTCCATATTTCTGTCCGTAATGCCCAAAAATGTACCAAATATCAACCATGCCAGCTCAACAGATGCTTTTTCCCGCAGAAAAGAATCGAATATTATACCCATTTTGCCACGAAAGTAAACAAATATTTATTTTCCTTCAGGATTGGTTTTTTTGTGTGTTTTTGCTGGCTTTTGCATGTGTATCAGCTATAATTTCAACGATTATGCAAAATACTGGTCAAATGGAATTGAAATCAGTTTATTTGGTGGGCCTTATGAGAAACAGACTATCAATATCATGTTTTTTGCTTTTTATCGTAATGACGGGGACGGCCCTGCGAGCGCAGGACGGAGCGGGGAGGTTCTTTGCCGGTCAGGATCTGCACCTTTCGGGTTCGGAAATGACCATACACAGGAGCGAAGATGGCGATCCGTCGCATATTCTGGTCTTTGACGATGGTTTTTCGATGTCGATCGGCGATAACCAGTTTTCGAGCAATATGGCTGTGGTCTGGCTGGAAACGGTCAGTTCCGAGTTCAGAGGGCAGGTAAGTATCGATTATAACTGCCAGGTTTACCTTGAAGGCGGCATCTCTATCGCTCAGGGCAAGCGCGGGCGGACGGCAGGCCTTGACGAATTTGCCGTTGAACGAGGCGAGGCGATGGTAGCCCGCTTTCTGGTCAGCGGCGAGGTCTATGCAACCGCAAACAACCAGAGCCAGGCGAGCGTTGCCGAGCTTGACTCCTCTGTGTTATATGCAAATGCGGTCGCTGCGGTCAGTCCGATCCGGACCGGACCGAAGATAGCCGCTGAAGCTGTTGTCCCTGAATACGAGCAAATCATTGCAAAATCCGAAAGCGAAGTGAAGCAGCGCTGGCAAACCGGTGACATTTTTGACCGCAGGGGGTCCGTCATTCCTGATAAGGAAGAAAAAGGACCTGTCAGCAAAGATCCTGAGTACGAATACCCCGTAAATATCGCTGGATTGTTTAAGCCGGCTCCGAAGATCGAAAACCAGGCCCTTGCCGACGGCAGCTATATCGCGACGATCACGGGAAGGTTTTATCTCTGGCAGAAACGTAACGAAGCTGGTGACATGGTTGAGTTTCAGGCGGATAATGCTGTGATATTTCACGGTGGTGATTTTACCGCCAACGAAGGCAGTACCGGTCAGGGAGCCATGGCCAGCGGGTCGGTCCAGGCCGTTTACCTCAAGGGCAATATTGTCATGACCGAGTTGAGTCGTACCATTCGTGCCGATGAGTTTTATTACGATTTCAAAGGGCGTAACGGTTTGGCGGTCGCCAGCGAGATGCGTAATTTTGATAGCAAACGGGGACTGCCCATCTATCTTCGTGCGAAGAGTTTGCGGATACTTTCGGAAAACTCATTCGACGCCGAGGCGATTACACTGACGACAAGCGAATTCTATATGCCGCAGGTGTCGATGACGGCTTCGCGGATGATCCTTACCGATACCACGGGCATCGACATGCGCGAGGGTAAGGAAGTTAACAAGGGCAGCTATGACGGTGTGCTGTATGATGTGAGGATGAAATACGGCAAGACGACAGTATTTAAGTGGCCGAAGATCCGAACGAATTTTGAACGGCCAGATATTCCCATAAAGAAACTTCGCATAGGCAGCGACTCGGAATACGGAACGGCAGTAGAAAGCCAATGGCATTTATCGAGACTGCTTGGCCGCAAGGAACCGGATGGCGTTGACAGCACTTTAGCACTGGATTACTACAGTAAACGCGGTGTCGGGGCCGGGGCACATATTGATTATGAGATGGAAGACTATTTCGGGGATCTGGTCGGCTATGTAATGAGCGACCGCGGCGAGGACGATCTTGGCCGTACGTCCGACCGGAAGAACCTTAAACCGGATGCCGATATTCGCGGCAGGTTCACTTTCAGGCACAGACACTACCTTCCTTATGACTGGCAGGCGACAGTGGAGATGAGTTATCTTTCCGACAAAAACTTCCTCGAAGAATTTTACCGTAACGAGTTCTATACGGGCAAGGAGAAAGAGACGCTGCTGTTCCTCAAACGTCTGAAGGACAACTGGTCCTTTTCGATGCTCAACAAGGTACGCATAAACGATTTCGAGACACAAACCGAAGAGCTGCCCACGCTTGAGTTTCACATTAAGGGGCTTTCGTTCTGGAACGACTCTTTGACGTATTACGGCGACAATCGCATCAGCCGGTTAAGGCCGAGGTTCGACGACACGAGCGAAACTTCAACAGACAAAGAACAATTCGGCACATTTGCTTTCAGCCGGCATGAAGTTGATCTGCCCTTTACATGGGGCACTTTCAAGATGGTACCCTTCGTTGCTGGCACCTACGGGATGGATGATAATGTTGGATTTACGCGTAAGCTCGATGGAGACGTGGCGAGTCGCCAGACCAGTAGCTGGCTGAGCGAAGCAGGTATCCGGGTTTCTACGATGTACTGGAAAGAGGATCAGTTTATACGGTCCAGACT
>DRGS01000020.1 GCA_011053245.1 Phycisphaerales bacterium | reverse complement strand
GTATAAGACCATGACAGGTTTTCAGACACCGTATGTGCCAGGGTGGGACTGCCACGGGCTGCCTATCGAGGTAAAGGTTATGGCCGAACTCGGTGACGCAGCCAAGACGATGACCAAACCGGAGATACGCCAGAAGTGTAAGAAATACGCCAGCAAATATGTAAAGCTGCAAACGAAGCAGTTTAAATCGCTGGGTATATTCGCCGACTTTAAGAATCCCTACCTTACGCTCAAACCGCAATATGAAAAGGGGATACTGGAAATCTTTGCCGAATTGGTCGGAAACGGACTGGTTTATAAACAGCTAAAGCCGATCCACTGGTCCATCGGATGCGAGACTGCACTTGCCGACGCGGAGCTGGAATACAAGGACATTACATCGTCAAGTGTGTATGTGAATTTCCCCGTAGCAGATGAATCTCTCGGTAAACTCACTGAACTTGGTCTCATTGACGCTAACTTAGATGCCAAAGCGTGCTTTATGATCTGGACAACGACGCCGTGGACATTAGCGGCCAACCTTGCCGTTGCGGTTCATCCGCGTTTGGAATATGTGGGGCTTAATTTTGAAAAGGACGGCAGGAAATTCGTTTCCATCATCTCTTCGGAACGGGTCGAAGCGGTTGTAAAAGCTGCCGGTCTCGAAGAAGGACAATATAGCGTAAGCGAACCTGTTAAAGGAGCCGAACTTGAGAAGCTGCGATACGCCCATCCGTTCGTCGAGGGCAACCCGACTGAAAAGGATGCCTACTTTGTGATCTGCGCAGAGTATGTTACTACCGAAGACGGGACCGGCATTGTGCATATCGCGCCGGGCCACGGTGCCGACGACTATGTCGCAGGTCAGCAATACGGACTCGATGTTTATTCGCCGGTGATGGATAACGGCTGTTACGATGATACGGTTCCTCAATGGCTAAGGGGCAAAAACGTTCTTGAAGTTGACACGGTGGTTAACGAGCATCTTGCAAAACTCGGCCTGCTAATCAGTGAACAGAAGCTGCTGCACAGCTATCCGCATTGCTGGCGGTCGAGGACACCGGTTATCTTCCGTGCTACCGAACAGTGGTTCGTAAGCGTTGACAGGACAGTGCCCGGCGAGGGTAAGAGTCTGAGGAACATGGCACTGGATAAAACCGGCGACGTTAAGTGGGTTCCTGCATGGGGCGAAAAGCGTCTCCGCGGAATGTTAGAATCGCGACCCGACTGGTGCATCAGCAGGCAGAGAAGCTGGGGACTGCCGATACCTTCATTTGTCAATTCTGAAGGCAAGCCGCTGATGACAAAGGAATCTGTATTGGCCGCAGCCGAGCATATCGGGCAAAAGGGTTCGGATAGCTGGTTCACCGATTCGCCGAAAGAGATACTCGGTGAAGATTTTGAGTTGCCGGAAGGTTTTAGTTGGGACGACCTTGAAAAGGAAGAAAATATCTTCGACGTATGGTTCGAGTCCGGGTGCAGTTGGCACAGCGTCGCAGCTAATGCCGGCTGGGAAATACCGGTTGACCTTTATCTCGAAGGCAGCGACCAGCATCGCGGATGGTTCCAGCTTTCATATCTGCCTGCGCTTGGCTCGATAAAGAAACCGCCGTTCAAAACGGTTCTGACGCATGGCTTTACCGTTGACGAAAAAGGGATGAAGCAGTCCAAGTCGCTGGGCAATTATGTAAGCGCGATGGATGAGATCGAAAAATACGGTGCCGATATTCTGCGACTTTGGGTATCGAGTGTGAACTACCAGGAAGACATGCGGTGCAGCGACGAGCTTATCGGGCGATTGCAGGATGCTTATAGAAAGATAAGAAATACGCTGCGGTATCTGATGGGTAATATCGATGACTACGCCCCGGATAGTGCGGTCGCTTATGACGATATGCACGAGATCGACAAGTGGGCGATAGACAAATTAACTTTATTGGTTGACGATGTACGGGATGCGTATGAGGAATTCCGATTCCATCGTGTTTTCCAGTTGATCTATAACTTCTGCACGGTTGAGATGAGCAACATATATATGGATGTACTCAAGGATCGTCTCTATTGCGACGCCGCTGCCAGCGAATCCAGAAGAAGTGCACAAACCGCGATGTCGGCGATATTAGACGCGCTTGTGCGGATGCTCGCTCCGATATTGGCACACACCGCCGAAGAAGCATGGGCGGCAATGAAGCATAAATCTCAGGACGTTGAAAGCGTTCACTTTGCGCTGATCCCAGATGAATCGAATGCCTCAGACAACAATAGAGCACTCTCAAGTGAAACTGATTGGGAAAAGATAATGTATGTGCGTACCCTTGTTCTTGGACAATTAGAAGACAAGCGTAAGGAACAGGTGATTGGAAGTAACCAAGAAGCTTCTGTCAAGATCGTGACAGATAACGAAGATTGGCTCAGCATAGACACGGATATGTTTGCTTCCCTTTGCATTGTCAGTGAAGTCCGTATTGAGAAAGGCGACTCATTTGAAATATCAGCGGACAAATGCAAGCATAACAAATGCGATCGCTGCTGGAACTATTGGCCCAGCGTTGGGACCGTCGACCCCAATCCCGATCTGTGTCAGCGATGCGCCGATGTGGTTAACGCTTAGAACTTAAGGAGCATATTATGAGCAATGTCGAAAAAGCGGTTGAAAATTTTGCGGCTGGGTTCAACTGCAGCCAATCGGTGGTGGCGGCGTTCAGTGAGCAATTTGGACTGAGCCAAGAAAAGGCGCTCAAAGTCGCAGCCGGATTTGGCGGCGGGATGCGTATGGCCGAAACCTGCGGAACACTTACCGGTGCCTTCATGGTGATCGGGCTAAAGTACGGAGCAACCGAAGCATCGGATCAGGCAACAAAAAAGAAAACCTACGCAATTATCGAAGATATGACCGAAAGGTTCCGCAAACGCAACAGCTTTGTAACGTGCAGGGAACTGCTCAGTTGCGACATAAGCACAGCAGAGGGGGCCCAAACCGCCAGCGAGAAAAAACTAATTAAGAAAACGTGCCCCAAAATAGTCAAAGACGCAGCCGAACTTCTCGAAGAAATATTCGCGGAAAACTAATACCGCTTTCAGGAACTTGACATCGCTTCTCTTGCCATCGTTAGCATTCTCATAGCTATAGCCTTTGCGGAGATCGTTCGCATTGCTATCCTGCGCTTAGTACCATCGAGTTTTGTCAGGCGGCAGTACCGCGAGAAACATCGCATGTAATCCGTTGAGTAAAGCGACCCGCACCAAAGCAGCGTCGAAGCCAGTTTACTAAGCGACCTGATCCTGCAATTGTATCTGCTGAACATGTAAGCTTTGATCCCGTCCATATCGACCAGAGCGAGCTTAGGCTGTGAACCGTCAGCAGAGGTGGTTACGAGAAAGTTCCCCGCTTTTGAGTCGCGATGCCAGAGGCCATTGTTGTGTAAACCCGCGAGGATGTCGGCAACCTGAATACTCAAGCTGTTTTTGAGGGCTTGGTCCGATCCCGTTTTCATCTCACGGTCCAGCAGAAAGGAATGAAGATTTTCAGAACCGGGACTATATTCGGTAATATAAATACTCGTGGTCGTGAAGATGCCCTTTTTCTTCTGGAGAGCGGCCAATGGCCGTACCGCTGGGATGTCCTTACGCCAAAGCATCGTAGCGGTATTGAAATTGAGTATCGCTTTTGCCGGCAGCAGTGACCGGAAAAAACCCTTAAAGCCTTTGGATACTCGCTCGTACTTTATCACTACCGGCAGGTCTTTATTGGTGAATTTGAGATTTTTGACGGCAACGACCGTTGACCCGTCTGATTTCAGGACTTTTTCAGAATCTTCGGTCATCGACTGCGGCGAGCAGAGGATTCGTTTCCAGTCGTCTTCTGCAAGCCGGTTGCACTCCGAGTCCGACAGCATAACAGTTGCGCTCCAGCCGGAACCCGGACTTATGCAGGCCACAGTAGTAACAACGCGGTCAGATTTTTTATCGGATAATGACATTGCAGAGATTTTACGAGAAAAACCAATTGCAAGCAATGTTTTAACATGCTATTTTTATCTGGTGTAATAGGATAACGCATATTAAATCGGTTACAGGAGTTCAAAATACCCATGGCAACGAAGGGAAAATACATATATGACTGGCCCCGGCCGATGGTTACCGTCGACGCGGTGGTTTTTGCGGCGGATGACGACGAGGTCAAATTGCTGCTGATCAAGCGGAAAAATGAGCCGTTTAAGCGCAAATGGGCGATTCCCGGTGGTTTCGTGGAGATGGACGAAGAATTGCAGGATGCAGCCAAAAGGGAACTCGCCGAGGAAACATCGCTAACGGGGGTCAAACTTGAGCAAATGCATACTTTCGGCACTATCGGCAGGGATCCGCGCGGCAGACAGATCACAGTGATATATATGGGACAGGCCCGCCCGGACCAGATGGCTGTCCAAGCCGGCGACGACGCCTTGGAGGCGAAATGGTTCGATATTGACAATCTTCCGGAAATGGCCTTTGATCACGATGAAGTGGCAAAGATGGCTATAGAAAAGTTTCGAGAAAAGAACGGATCATAAAAAGCAAGGATTTCTACGGCTCAATATCTTCCCCATCCATATTGGCATTGAGTTCTTCCGCCGCCGTATATATATCTTCACTATCCCGTTCAGCGTCCGTGTCGATATTTTCCTGCGGAGCTTCTGTGGCATCACGAGCGGCATTTATCGCCTCAAGGAGACGTATCTGGGCCTGAAGTATGCCTTTATCCATCGTAAGCTGGTCCTTTTCGATCCTTATATGGTCAATAAGTTGGGTGTAATCTTTTACCGCTTTGCTCACAGAGGACAGGCGAAACATGAGTTGTTGTTTTTCAATAACGGCCTGTTCGTGCTGGTTGGAAAGGCGATCAAGCCTGAGTTCGTAGTCCTTATATAGCCAAATATAGGTGGTAACCGCGGCTAATAACCCAAAAATTGCAAGAACAGCAATAATTCGCCATGCTTTTTTGGATTTCGCGTTGGCTTGGTGGGCGCCGAACTGGATCCAGTCATCCTTCGACAGTGGACTGACATGAACTTGCTGTAAATCCTTTTCCATCATAAGCCCTCACATTTTGATCGTGACAAAATAAAACACGGTATCATATATGGTTTTATAATATCATAAATAGACGCAAAAAGCAATGCTAATCCCAACGTCCGATAAAAAATACTTCTCTTCCCTGACACGCACTACATGCCCTGCGGTTCATTCATAGGAGACCGTGATAGCCAGATAAGTTATTAATAATTTGCATTTTTTCAGAGAAATATCAAACAAAAGGCTGTCTAAGCCGATATGGTAGTATAATCTAGGATAATCAAATTGCAGTCAAAATCAGGAGTTTTAGTTATGAACAGGTACTTAGTATTGATCACAGCCGTCGTTTCGTTTGCATTTATCAACATCTCCATAGCAAGGGCCGCCGAGGATGCTCCCGAACAAGGAGCGGAGTCTACACCGC
>DRGS01000019.1 GCA_011053245.1 Phycisphaerales bacterium | reverse complement strand
GTAGAGTATATCTCCATGCAGATTGGATATTGTGGTTCCATCATGGTTTTCAGCAATAATGCAGTTGCGGATACTTCCCGACGATCCAGAATGCAATAAACAATAGCATCAGCGGGGATATTATCGAAGTCTATGACGGCTATTATCCGAGATCGGCAGGTTTGGACTCGGCGATCGACTTTAAGGGCAAAGATATTACGCTGCGGTCGACAATGGGACCGACTCTGACAATAATCGACGCATGGGGTAACCCGGACGAGGTTACTGTTGTCAAGTTTGGCGGCGGCGAAACAGAGGACTGCCTGCTCGAAGGGTTTACCCTCATGGGCGGGTATATAGGATTTGAACTTTCAGATCCAGACGAACCCACTGCTGCCGGAATTTACGGTGCAGGGTCGTCGGCAAGTATCCGCAACTGCATTATTGCTGAAAACCATGATGGAACCACAATATCCAATCTGCATGGAGATATACTCTACTGCGACATCCTTTACAACACATCACTAACTGTCGCAGACAGGGTAACGCTTTACAACTGCGACGGCAGAATCGCATACAACCTGTTCGAAGATAACATTACCGGCGCAAACCGGGGATTGGTAACCGAATGCAGCGGGTTGATCGAGAACAATATAATAGCAAACAATATACTCAATGCAGGCATCTTTGATTATTATAATGACGCAGTTGTTCGCTACAACACCATATACAGAAACATAAACACACGTCCAACATTCAGCGGCAACGTCGACGATGGTGGTACTTACATCAGTAATATAGACTGGAACAATGCCGTTAGCGGAGCCGATCCGGGTCTGGATGTCACTTACACGATAAGCAATGTCAGCATCCCGGGAACGGGCAATATCATGGGCGATCCGATGCTTGCCGATCCTGACAATGGTGATTATACGCTTTTGCCAGGTTCTCCTTGCCTTGACACAGCCGACAATGTCAACCATCCGAGCGACGATTTTGTAGGCAACAAGCGACCCGTAGACATGACGAACCGGCAAACAAATCTGCTTATGCCAGGTAACATCAGTCTGGATTACACTGTCGATCTCGATGACATTATAATCATGATCGACAACTGGCTGCGGACCGATTGTCCTTGCGATGGTGCGGATATTTATCCGCCTGGAGGGGACGGTGTCATTGATCTGATGGACTTTAATGTATTGTCGGAGTACTGGCTTACCGACGACGCTACATTTGATATCGGAGCCTACGAGCTTCAGTCGAACAATCTGAGGTTTGGTTTGGAACAGCAAAAAATATTAAGCAACTTTAATGAATTCAATGGGGAGGTCAGTGTATATTATGGAAGATACACTTAAGACAAATAACAAGAATCAAAAGATTCTGTTTGGTGAGTGGCTTGTTGGAAAAGAGCTGCTTACACACAGAAAACTGCATGAAGCGCTAAGCGAGCAGTATCAACGCGGCGGACGTCTCGGAGAAGTTCTGCTCCGATTAAAATTGATCGATAGCGATCCGCTTAGCCGGTCACTGGCCGAATATCTCGGGGTAGAGTACATGCTCCTCGACAACCCTTCAGAGATCGATCCGGAAACGGCCAAATCGATACCGGAAAAGATCGCAGCCCGTTTTTGCCTCCTAGCC
Organism: Phycisphaerales bacterium; assembly: GCA_011053245.1. Next base: position 12,703 of record DRGS01000019.1, on the reverse strand, counting down.
GTAGATGCCGATGATGACGGGGTAACCATAGCGATGGCGGATCCTCTCAATATCGTAGCGATAGACACCGTCACGCTTAAACTGAAAAAGAAAATAAAGGTAGTGCTAAGTCCAGTAGCAAATATAACGCATGCTATCGATTCGATCTATCACGGTTCACGCGTAGCCGAAGAGGGACTTCGTGAACTCGTTGAATTACAGCTTGATGCAGAGGAAGATGATTTCGTCGAAAACGAACTCCTCGAGATGGATATACGCGACGAAGAGATGGAAGCCACCAAGGTTCCTGTGATCCGTTTTGTGGATCTGTTGCTTGGCCAGGCAATAAAACGAAAGGCAAGTGACGTTCACCTCGAACCACAAGACAAGTCAATGATAGTGCGTATGCGTATCGATGGCATGCTCCGGGAAACGGTACCGCCGCCACGCAGTATGCATGCCGCGATCATGACGCGCGTTAAGCTCTTATCCGGGATGAATATCGCCGAACGCAGACTGCCGCAGGACGGACGATTCAAGATCAAGGCTACGGGACGCGAGATCGATGTTCGTGTCAGTTCCCTCCCGACGATATATGGTGAAAAGATCGTATTGCGAATCCTGGACAAAAAGGCTGTGAGCCATGACCTGAATGTTCTTGGTTTTGATCCTGAATTTCTGATCGAATTCAAGCGTGTATTGGCACAGCCGCACGGAATTGTCATTACGACAGGGCCGACAGGTTGCGGAAAGACAACAACGCTCTACTCTGCACTTAACTACCTGAAAGATCCGAAGAAGAACATTACTACCGTGGAAAACCCGGTGGAATATCGACTAAGAGGTATCAACCAGGTACAGGTACGCCCGGATATCGACCTTACCTTTGCAAAATGTCTCCGTACCATTCTAAGGCAGGACCCTGACATCATACTTATCGGTGAGATTCGCGACAAAGAAACCGTTGAGATCGCGATACAAGCTGCACTAACCGGGCATATGGTACTAAGCACGTTCCATACAAATGACGCCGCGGGTGCGATTAGCAGGCTCTTATATATGGGTATTGAGCCATTTATGATCGTTTCAAGTGTCAACCTTATAATCGCTCAGCGACTGATAAGACGGGTTTGCGACAAATGCAAGGAACCGATGAAACTTGACGAGTACATGCTCAGGCAACTGGGCATTGACCCGGAAGAGGCAAAGAAACATACGATATACAGTGCCCATGGCTGTAATGCCTGCGAGGGAACCGGCTTTTTGGGCAGATTGCCTATATTTGAGTTCCTTAGTATAGACGACAAAATCCGAAGAGCGATCACCGCAGGGGCAACCGAGATGGAGATAAGGGCGTTAGGACGTGAAAAAGGCGGAGCAAGCCTTCAGGAAAGCGGCGTACAAAAGATGTTGCAGGGAGTTACAACAGCTACAGAAGTACTCGAAGCGACATTTACTGAAGTGTCGGAGTTATAGCCCACCCTGAACATGCCTGACAGATACGTTTTTACCCCGTTATCAGGTCTAAAAGCTGATTTTGTACTGCTTTAAACCACCGAATCCTGTATTGTAGGCCCTAAAGACCCTTTTTGGTCGAACACCAGAGCAAAAAAAAATGAAAAAAAATAAAATAATCATTGACATTTTACGGCCAAAAGTGTATATTACAGTTGTATTGGGGCATATCCGTGAAGTGAGGAGGGTAGGTTCCCATCAAGGTTTGAGTGCTAAGTGCGCAAACGTATAATGTCGTACTGAAAAAGTGTCTGAGGAGACTGATGGAAAGCTTCGAATATACTGCCCAAAATCTGGAGGGCCGGGAAAAGAAGGGTCGCAAGAAAGCTGAGTCTGAGCATGAGGTATATGCATGGCTCAACGAGCAAGGTCTGGTTCCCATTGAAGTCAAACATGCCTCCAAAACCATACACTTAAAAAAAACAATGTATATTGGTAACAGAACCAAACCGAGCGAGTTAGCGGCATTTTGCTGGCAGCTTTCGACAATGATCGAAGGTGGAGTACTTATTACCGAAGCCATCGACACCGTCGCTGAAGACGTCGAAAACCTGTCCTTCAAACACACACTTGCACTTGTTTCGGATCATATCAAAAAAGGGGAATCACTGTCAACAAGCGTCTCACGTTATCCAAAGGTGTTCAATAAATTATTCCGCGCAATGATAATGGCAGGTGAATCAAGCGGATCACTATATGTTATTCTCGAACGACTGGCCGAGCACTTCGACAGGAAAGATAAATTCGACAAAAAATTAAATGGAGCGCTTGCGTATCCTGTGTTCACACTGTCTTTCGTGTTCATTATTCTTGTAATTATGATGACCCTCATCGTTCCTAAGTTCCGCCTGATATTTGACGGTATGGGAAATGAGCTGCCGGCATTTACTCGAGAGTTTCTAAACTTCTATGATGCCGCAGCAGCACAGATACACTATATTGTCGTTGGTACCGCCATTATTATCGGCCTTTGTATAGCCTACAACAAAACACGACAGGGCCACACACGACTCTGCCTCATGATGCTGCGAATGCCAATGATCGGACGGCTCATCGTACAGGCCTTCATTTCCACATTTTGCAGGACAATGGCGACACTGCTTGCGGCAGGCGTCTCTATAATAGAAGCATTCGACATATTATCGGAAATGACAAATAATGATGTCATAAAAAAAGCTATTCTGCACAGCAAAAATTGCATGATAGAGGGTGCAAGCATCCATATGGCGCTGTCCGGGAATGGTTTTTTCCCGAATATGGTCACAAGAATGGTGCAAGTCGGCGAAAAAACAGGTTCTTTGCCAAAATCAATGAACAGAGCCAGTATTTTTTATGAAACAAAGATGGATGCGACGATAACGACTATGCTTAACCTGCTTGGGCCTACAGTAATAGTTGTTATTGGCCTCATAGTTCTGGTTATTGTAGTTGCTTTATATCTGCCCATCTTCTCGATGTCAGATTTTTAAAAAATGAGTTTTACCAACGCAGGCAAAACGCTATAATAGGGTTGGTTTTGAAAAGTTAATATTACACTGTGATATACGCGGCACTAAGTTGGGTCGCGGTCTTTAGTGTTTTTTTTAAGGAGTAGTACTATGAAAGCAAGAAGAGGATTTACATTAATCGAGTTGATGGTCGTAATATTGATCGTCGCAATCCTGGCTGCTGTAGCTATCCCGATCATGCGGGGTAAGATCGATGCTGCCAAATGGTCAGAAGGAAAGGCTATAATGGGTTCTATAGCCTCAGCAATGCGTGCACATGCCGCAGAAAGTGGTCTCGACGTAGACTATGATGCGCTAGATGCTAACTTAGAAGATGGCCCTGAATTAGGTTTTCGTACAGGCGATCTGGACGGAACGTATTTTCGTGCTGCAGATTTCTCCATTTCAGGAACGTACACCGCATCTACGAATGTGTATTTGTATACGATTAGCGCTAATGCCGGTATAGGTATCACCGCGCCAGCAGTAGTTACACTTAATCAAGCTGGTGATTGGACACCGTAAGTAGAGTTTTTTAACGGGAGGAGTTGTCTGGTTTAACCGCCGGACAACTTCTTCCGAATAATTATTATTGTACCTTTTACGACAAGGGTTGAAACATGAAAAGAAAAAAAGGTTTTACGTTGGTTGAGATGATGGTGGTCGTCCTGATAGTTGCCATTCTGGCTACGGCTGCCGTTCCGATTTTGCGAGGTCAGATAGACAAAGCTAAATGGGCCGAAGGAAAGGCTTTCATGGGTACAATTGCCTCAAGTATCCGCAGTTATATAGCTTTGAACGACCCCCCCTCGTTTGGTGGCTGGGATGACGACGTGCTGCTGTTCAGTGTTTTAGGCTTGGACGGAAACGACTTCAATGGTAAGCATTTCACAAAAGGTAATTTTTACTGGAATGTTGCCTACGATCGACCCAGCGGGGCATTAGAGTACACCGTCGAGGGCTGGAACATAGGAACAACTGTTACTTATCCGACTATGATGGTGCTTAACCAAAATGGTGAGTGGAGCGAGATGTAAAGTCGACGGTCCCGTATAAAAAGTGTCATGGATAAGACATTGATGCTATGGTCGTACCTGGAAACTCGAAAAGTGTAGTTTTCATGTGTACGATATCTGTACATATTGGAGATGGTGAGAAAATCGGGAGTAGTGATGAAATTGTCTTGTACGCAAAGAAGGCATGCCGGGGGTTTAACGCTCATTGAAGTAGTTTTAGCTACGGCAGTGATCGCCATAGCAGCGATAGGTACGCTAAGCTATGAATACCACGGGGTCAAACAGATGCAGATCGCCAAAGCGCACTCTGCCGCTGTGCGCATCGGTTATTTCCTGCTTGAAGACTGGAAAGCCAATGGAGGCAATGCACTTTACGCTACCAATTCGTTTGGCGTGGCAAGTCCTGACAATCTTGATATGGGATTTCGCTATATAGGGAACAAAACATACAAGATTGCCGTTGACAACATCCCAATGAGAGTAACGCTTTCACGCCCGCTACTGAATAAAACACTGATACCACTTACAGCAACGATTCGGTGGAGAAGAGATTTCAGGGATGAAGCTATATTACCTGATAGCCCTTCAATCGTATTGAGTGCACATGCAAGGGTTGGCCAGGCAGGAGGATGAGTATGAAAAATGCAAAAAGAAAAATACTGAACACCAGACTCTGGAAATGGGCCGGTGGTGTCACTCTGATCGAGTTGGTAACAACCATGGTGATCGCTGTCATACCATTATCGGCAGTCACGGTGCTTGTGATCGGCGGACAACATAGCTGGGGAAAAACGTTTCTTTCCGCCAACAGAAGGATAAAACTTGATGCGGAGAATTCCTGTACGATATTCGGCAGGATAGGTCGAATGTCCGACTCTGAAAATACCGCTTTGATCGAATCTTCAGGGAGATCCGAACGGAGAGCAAAGACCGTCAGCGTATTATCTGCATACGGGACCGGAATAGAATTCAGATACTGGGAGCGATCCCAACAGTCAACCCCTTCGCCCGGACAGGGAGGCAGAATTGTCAATACTGGCAGAATTAACAGAACTGGAAGAAAAAGCAAAGGCGTCATAAACCTCCTCAGCTCAACGAATACACAGACAGAGCTTATTCCAACCGAATATGCACGGTTTTATCTTGGGTCAGACGATAAATTGAAAATCGACTACGGGCCATATCCGTATGACGCAATGGCGCGTCAGGGTCAGGCAAGAACCGTGGTTATTGCTGAGAATGTTACAAGGGTTAAATTTCATCGTACAATTGAAAATAATGTCGGGCAGGCATGTGTAAAAATGGAGATTACACTAAGGGATCCCTATGACGGTAAGATTATAACAATGAGTACAGCGACTCTAATGCGAAATTAAACACAGCCAAATGTGCTGCGGAACAGGTAAATATTTTCAAGATTGGATCGTGAAAAATGGGCGGGTTTAAGCACAAAATGCAGATGGGGTGGTCAGGAAAAAAACGACGATCAAAAAAGCGGTCTATGCGCAAGGGTTCTATACTTGCCTTTGTCGCTATAGCAGTACTTATCTTGACATTGTTGGGTCTGGGTCTTTTGTCGGTCGCTTATGGAACGCGTCTGCGTGCGGTCATGTTTCAAAAGAAAACGATAGCGAAAATGGCCGCCGAAGCCGGATACGAAAACGCTATTCACTGGATGAATAATCAGCCGGATGTCCTCGATGCAATGATCCCGGGATTACCGAAAAAGAACAGAGGAAGGGCAAGCACAAGAACCAGAAAGGTAGTAACGGAAAGGGGGACAGGAAGTCTTCCGAAAGGCACGTTTTCATATACTATTGATTTCGACCACTTCATGGGCCATCTGCCGGTATTTCGAATAGTCTCGAAAGGAAAATATGAACATAATGAACATGCCGTCGAAGCAAGGGTCATTCAGTCCATTTTTGGATTGGATATAGGCAGATGCGAAGTTCCTGATGGGCCATTTATAAGCAACTTTGAAAATATGTTTTTTGAAGATAATGATGTCCTGGACATGCCCATACACATTAGCGGAAACGGGAGCAAAGCTTTTGACCGCAGTGCCGACATTTACATAAGGGGTAAGCCCCATTTCAAACAGAAAGTTTCTGTTTCCGAATCGCGTTACATGACCCATGGAAGAGGAAGTGATAAATACAAGAGGCACCTCTCGCTATTTGACAGCGGATTGTATTTTTGTCAGCCTCAAAGCAATATAGTAAAGTTTGACACGAAGAGAAGAGGAAATCTCGCAATTAAAACCAAAACTGAAAGGTTCAGTGGTACGATTGTAGGATCACGTTTTAATTATTCAAGAACCGGCGGCAGAAGAGCGCCAAGTCCCAGCGGCGTAGTGACAAACCCAAAAAAAGGTGCCGTGCAAATCAAATTCTTCATAGACGGCAACACTGGAAAAATGGAATTGACCAACAATATTACGGTCGCCTGCAAAAATGGAGGAAAATATGACTATATGATAGATGATCCGGAGTCGATAAGAAACGCTCACAAGGGATATAACATCTACGGCTATCACTATGTAAATACCCCACCAGAACCGGAATCTTATAAAATAACAGATAGTTATGTCTCAAATGAGATTAAAACTCTACTGTCACCGGCGCCAATAAAGTCTGACAAAGGCGGACAGATATTCGTCGATGGAGATGTGATCATCGGCGGCGAAACTATCGATGATGGAAGAGGCACCCAGATCATGATCGCCGGAAAACGATATGACCCAAAGTTCAAGGGCAAACTTACCATTGTAGCGACAGGAAATATATGGATCGTCAATTCCATTGTATACGATGGCCCGATGGAAAAAACACCGGAAGGCTTTGATGTGCCTGCTGCGAACAATCCAAACATTTTGGGACTATTTGCCAGGGACGGCGTGGTCAAGATCGTGGACCCTGCCCAATCTGCCTCAGAGCCTACGGATTACACCGCTAACGGTCTCAAATACAGTCCGATCGGGTTCAAAAATATGGGGAGCAAGAAAGACCGCCCTGGACGTGGCGGACGCAGCATTCCGGAATATATGCGACGACTGGCAAATCCGATGGTGGTTCATGCGGCAATAACCGCTGGCGGCGGGGCATGGGGCGTAGAAAATGTCGCTGGCAGGCAAGATACCGTCAACATCGACCCCCGCAACCCACCAAATATGCTGGATGATCTCGTAGTGGCTGGCTCGATCACCGAGGTTCTCGGCGACATGACCAACAAAGGGATTACAGGTTACAAAAAACACTATTATTTCGATAAAAGGCTATTAGGGGGCATATTACCGGGCGATCTATGGCTGCAAAGCAAATTCACACCAAAACCAGGCGGATGGAGTGATTATCGGCTCTAAACTGCGGAGGCCTCTGAAAACTACCAGTACCTTTCAGTGGCCGTTGTTTTTGAAACAAAAACAATAATTGCAGTGAAATACGCCCTGTCATTCAGTAAACCAGCTTACAAAACACTAAAAACAGCTATTAGTGAACACCTGATGATAAAAAACCGAATATAGAGTGTGGGCTGTATTGACTGCTCATGGCCTTTTTGGGTCTTTTTTGCCTTTTAGGCAATGATGTCTCTATAAATGGCTTTTTTGTGTTCAGTGAGCACTTTGAGAGTAAAATAGTTCGCGAAGAAGGGCTTTTTACAAGAGCCCGATACACTTGGAAGCCCTTTTTTGTTATAATATGTTATCTGGCAAACGGTGGGTGATACGGAATGTGAAAATTTCGCGTGAGAAATATATGTATTGGATATAGGTGCTGCCAGCGGCGGCATGTTTAAGATACAAGGGAAGTACTTTGAGCTTAAAGAGTGTACTTTACGGGACCAGGAATATGATGGGACTTGACATTGGCTCAAGTTCTGTCAAATGCGTTCTATTGGAAGCCGGCGAAAACGGATACAGTCTCGTGTCCGCTTCGATAGCTGACATCGATAGAGGCAATCCGCATTCATCGGACCAGACTTCAAATGTCATTGAAGCAATAGAACGTTGTGTAAAAGACACAGACGCGCGAATAAAATTCGTGGCCTGTGCTATTTGCGGGCCGGAAGTGGCTGTGAGACGGTTTTATTTCCCGAAATTAGACGAAAAGGATCTTGCCATTGAGATCATATATGAAGCGGAACAGGTGTGCCCGTTCGAAGAAGGACAATTCATCGTCGACCATGAGGTAATGGATATCGGGATCAACGATCAGGAAGACGAGGATGATTCTGAAGGTGAAACAAACGGGATACTCGTCGCAGCGACAAGAAATTTAGTACTCGCAAGAAATCAGCTTGTGCGGAAAGCTTCCTTAAATTGTGTTCTTTTGGACGTCAACAGCCTTGCGCTGCTAAACTGTTTCATGGAGTGCGAAAAACCGGAAAGCGGCGTGACTTTTGGAGTACTCGATATTGGCAGTGCGTTTATGAACCTTGTCATATCAAGCGATAAGGCTCTGCCATACGTTCGAGACATACCGAATGCATCCAATGGAGTGATCGAACATATTGCAAAGCAAACAGATCTCACGCTAATGGAAGTAGCTGAAATATTGCGAAACCGGAACACTTTAAGTGATGATATGATGGAAGCACTCAAAAATGCTTCTTCGGTGCTCGCTGCCGATGTACAAGACTCTCTTCGCTATTATATGAGTCAGGACGGCAGCGCCGTCGATCGACTTTACATATGCGGAGGTTTTGCCCAGACCAGAGGTTTCGTGGAGTTATTAGGAAAAGAGCTTCCATGTGAAACTGTCCTTTGGGACCCTTTTGAAAAAATAGAGATCAAGGGCCGGCAGCGAAACAAAAGCATTGAGACTGTCGCACAATACGGACCCTCACTAGCGCTGGCTACGGGTCTGGCAATGAGGAAAATATAATATGCTGAACATAGACATGCTTAAGGGCCAGGGGATACCATTAAAGAGCAGCCCGGGTACAGCTTTCCTGCTTGCTTTGATCATTGCCATCCCCGTACTGGCAGCAATGGCGATTACAGCCGAATATCTAAACGGAAGGATCAAACTAAAGACACTTAAGAATGAATGGAGCGAGATTGAAAATAATATATCGCAACTGTCTGCAGGGGTGAAATTCCAGGCAAGCGACCTTGGAAAAATAAATAATATCAATGCGTGTTTTGTCGAGGTTCACGAGGTTCTTCAATACCATATTCAGTGGACACCTGTTTTTGTAACTCTAATAGAAAACCTTCCGAACAAGTTGTTCTTAGAAAAATTGACCGTCGATACTTACCCACAACTGACCGAAGTACCAAAGAGGAACGATCCATTAGAGTTCGTATCCATTGATGTTCCAGAGAGTGTTGTATTCATAGACCTTTACAGCCATTTAGCCGATTACAACGATAAAAACGTTCTGGATTACATAGAAAAGCTTAACTCGCTGGAGAGTTTCATAGAAAAGATCGAAAGCATAAGGCTGCTGGGTATGGTTGCCGATAAACAAGCGGGAGTAAAAAGATATTCGATAAAATGTGTGTTTAAACATTATTCTGTGGATATATCATCATGAAACCTGTTCATCTGAAACTGTTAGTTACATCGGGCCTGATATGGGGATGCTCATTTGCCATCCTCGGTGCGGCATATATGTGCCTTATCTTTCCACAGGCAAAAGCAGGACGCGATATAAATGCTAAACTTACAGAACGCAAACAGGTACACCAGGAATACAAGTACGCCAACAGTGAAAGAGCACGTAAAGAACGAAACGAAAAAATTAAAATGCTTGATGAGAAACTCACACTTTATGTGGCAGGGAAAAAGGCTATTGACAGCCTGCCATTTGATATTAACTCTATCGCTGACGCAGTAAATGTAACCAATCTCTCAAGTACAAGCAAGAGCTTCATCGATGATTCCTTCCTGGAAATACAAAACTGCGGCTACATCGGATACACCTTGATAGACCTTGAGTTCACTGCCAGTTTCAATAACTTTGCAAGATTCGTAAATGAACTGGAGAGGCATGAGCCGATAATTTTTGTTGAAGAACTTGCCATTTCCAGAAATAACGAAAACCCTGACGAAAATTCCGCAAAGATTGCCTTGAGTGCCTTTATTCATAACCCGGAAGGGGCTTTCGACCGCGATAATATCGAATAAAAGAACACAAACAAATATGATTTCTAAAGTAGACTGACATGAGAATAATCGCAGTTGCAAATCAGAAAGGTGGATGTGGAAAAACCACTACTACCGTAAATCTTGCCGTGGCTTCGGCGAAGATGGGATATAAAGTCCTGACAGTGGACCTTGACCCGCAGGGACACGCAACATTGGGATTGGGATGCAACCCCAGAGAGATCGATATAAGCGTATACGAGTCGTTAGCACAGCAGCAGGTACCGTTGTCAAGAGTAATACAGAGAACTTACGTCAGTGGAGTTGACATCGCACCGAGCAACATTCTTCTGTCAGGAGTTGAGACGGAACTTGCAATACATCAAAAACGAGAATATATTCTCAAGCAGCGACTAAAAGACCTGGGAAATCTCTACGATATATGTTTCCTCGATTGTTCGCCTTCATTGGGAATACTCACCTTAAACGCACTTGTATCATGCAGCGAAGTGATCGTTCCCGTACAAACGCACTATTATGCGATTGAAGGATTAAAGCAACTACTTGAAACAATAAACATAGTAAAGGAAAGATTCAACAGCAGCCTGCGAATATGCGGAGTGTTATTGACATTTGTCGAAACGCGATCTCTCTTAAGTCGTGACGTACAACGACAGGCAAGAGAGTTTTTCGGAGATCTTGTTTTTGAAACCGTCATACATAAAAACGTTCGGTTGGCGGAAGCACCAAGCGCAGGCGAATCGGTAGTAACTTACGACGAAAACAGTCGTGGGGCTTTGGAATATCTGGCACTGGCCAGGGAGATAAATAATGGCGAAACGAAAAGGCGGACTGCAGAAAAAGATCTCCTCAATCTTTGATGGAGTTCATGTTCCCGGTTCCAAAAAAACTGATACGCTAAAACCGGCGGATCGGAAACCGGACGACGCTGCGCCTGCGCCGCCAACCAGTAAGATCCTGAGCCATGAACCGCCAAAAGAAACTCAACGCCCCGCTGCGGCAACCAAACAAAATGTACGACCAAGCCAGGTACTAAGGTCCAGGCGACGAACAGATAGATTAAAAGCAGAAGCAGAAGCGACCGAAAAAAATGAAGCCAAACAAAAAGTCTTTACCTTTATGATCCCGGTCCTAATAGCTCTGCTGGCATATATGATATACGATGTATTCTTCGCCAGCACAAACAAACCGGACATCGCTATAATTCATAGGGGTAAGACCGAAGAACGAAAACGCGCAATAGCGGAGGCACACACACTCATAACATGGCAAATACCGGATATATACCCCTATGACCTTCGTGACCCGATGTTGGAAGACAAACTTGACATTTATATAAAAGGTCAGACGCTGTTGCCAGACGGTGGACAGAGGAAAGGCGCAGACGGAAAAATATACACCAAAGAAGAGGCCTATGAGTTAGGACTGGACATATATATTGACAGCATACTTTATAGTGAGATAAATCGTTCCGTAGTCATCGAGAACATGATACTACATGAAGGCGACGAAGTATTGAAAGCGACGATCATAAAAATCAACAAAGACAGCGTCGACTTCGAAAGAGATGGCAAAAAGTTCACAAGACCCCAGGGACGCTAACTCGAACATTCAACACCCCATATCCACAAGAGACTTCTGTTTTGAATTTCATTATTCGAATTTAGTCATTATCAAGGCGCATAAAAAACCCGGACAGTTCGAAAACCGCCCGGGCTATAAATCACTTAAACATATTCTAATACAATATTAGAATCCTACAGTTATACCTAAGGTAAGTGCCTCATAGTCACTTACAGTAGCGGTTGATACATTCTGCCTGCCGATTTCATAAGTGGCTGCCAGACTGCAATTCTCAGCTAACTTGTAACCGAGTTCAATGACACTGCCGGTAACATCAGTAGTCAAACCAATGCCGGCGTTATGGCTGTCAAAAACAGCGTCTTTGCCGATCACACGGTAATTGTAGATCAACTGCCAATCACCGGGATCTGCGATCTCACCAACGCTGAGGCCTACAAGGTAAGCATCCGTATCGCTGGTAGTAGCTCCCATATTGCTTGCGACTTCGCCGAATACCGTCACGGGACACTCAAGACCGGGACATGATGGGAAACTGATCTCGCCGTTTACGACCAACAGATCATAATCGTTGACAAATTCGCCGCCAACTACCGTATTGTTACCAGTCCCGTCACTACCAGCAGTGATAACAGGGGCACCTTCGACATTACCATAATCATAGTAAGCGATCGCCATGGTAGCATAAGTATCTTCCATATCAGGAACCAGCCAGGTGAAACCTATCTGTGTGCCCCACAAACTCGCATCAGCACCATCTTCAACCTCGTCAAGCCAGACACCGGCGGCAACACCAAAGACTTCGAGATTATCACCGACCGGGTTCTTCATGGTCAGTGCAAAACCGTCAAGATCCGGGCCATCAAATGATACGTTCGAATTTGACGGATGATAGAACGGATAAGGTATTCTACCACCAAGAAGATGGGCACCGTCAAAAGATCCGGGACGATACCAAGGCGTGATACCTTCGAGGAGATCAACACCTGTACCGATGAAAGGCAACCTCTCT
>DRGS01000018.1 GCA_011053245.1 Phycisphaerales bacterium | reverse complement strand
CCATGCGTTGGTACAGCTATTAGAATGCAACAAAATCGGGGTGACAGGACTTGACCTTGAATCGCTAACGATCATGATCGTTGGCGATTCAAGGTCAAATCCTGTCACCCCGATTGCCTTTAGGCAAGTAAGCTGGGGGGAGGTTTGTATGCATATTCCGCTCCCGTTGGTCGCTGTGGCGATCATGATCGTTAGCGATTCAAGGTCAAGTCCTGTCACCCCGATTTTGTTGCATTCTAATAGCTGTACCAACGCATGGGAAATATATCGTTTAATTACTTGAATCTCCTCTGCAAAACTGTTATAATTCCGCAGAATCGTTTTTTAATGTACAGGAACCGTTTATGCCTATCGTAGTACAGAAATATGGCGGCACCAGCGTAGCCGACGCCGAAAAGATCCGTCGTGCGGCCCAGCGTGCCATAAGTTATGTAAAACAGGGTAAACAGGTCGTAATGGTCTGTTCGGCTCGCGGCAAGCAGACCGACCAGCTCGTCGCCGACGCCCTGGAGTTGAATCCCAACCCTCCTCACCGAGAGATGGACATGCTCCTTAGCTCCGGTGAGCAGCAGACGGTCAGCCTTATGGCTATGGCTATGGACGCTATGGGCCAAAAAGCGATCAGCTTTACCGGAACCCAGATCAAAATGCTGACAACCGGCCATCACAGCCGTGCAAGAATTAAGAGTATCGACGCAAGCGTTATGCACGACAAGCTCGATAGCGGCCACATCGTCATCGTCGCCGGTTTCCAGGGCGTCGACGACCACGAGGACATCACAACCCTGGGCAGAGGCGGCTCGGATACAAGTGCTGTCGCGTTAGCAGCCGTTCTCAAAGCCGATGAATGCGAAATATACACCGATGTTGACGGCATCTACACGACCGACCCGCGAAAATTTCCCGCTGCGGTCAAAATGGATTATGTCAGCTATGACGAAATGCTCGAACTGGCAAGTCTCGGAGCAGGAGTCATGCACGGTAGAGCGATCGAGTTCGGAAAAAAATATGACGTACCAATACATGTACGATCAAGTATCGAAGATAAACCCGGAACATTAATTATACACGAGGTACCGCAAATGGAAGGCATATTGGTATCAGGGGTAACCATCCAGACCCAGCTTGCCAAGATCGATCTAATAGGCGTTGACAATACACCCGGAAGTGCCGCAAGAATTTTCGCACATCTGGCAGGAGCTACGGTGATCGTAAACGACATCATCCAGACCGAGATCAGCAATGAAAAGGCGAACCTGTCGTTTACCGTCGCAAAATCCGATCTTAACGAAGCAAAAAAAGCTATCGACAGCATCAAGGACGAGGTCCACTGCCAGAGCATGTTCGTTCGCGAAGACATAGCCGAAGTTTCCGCTGTCGGTGTTGGGATGCGATCGCATTACGGCGTAGCGAATAAAATGTTCCAGGCTCTGGCGGATGCGAAGATCAACGTAGATTCGATAACCACAAGTGAGATTCGCATAAGCTGTATCGTCGACGAAGATCAAGGCGAACAGGCTCTGACGGCGGTGTGCGAGGCGTTCGAACTTGATAAACCGGCAGCAGAGCGCAGCAAATGACAATTCGCTATGCGATGAGTCGGCGCAGGCGTTCGGGGCTGGTGGTTTTGGCGGTTCTCACAGCCGCGAGCGTTATATGGCTTGACAGAAATGCCGGCCGGGAGCTGCGGCATGTCATGGCGGTCAAAGGAATCGCTGGAACCGGTAACAACGATCACTTCAAATATCACAGCAAATCTTTCGCAGTCGTTAATGTTGTTGACGGTGACACCGTGGATATCGATATCGGCGACGGCGAATATGAAAACACGCGAGTGCGTCTGTTGGGGGTTGATACGCCGGAGACGAAATCCGAACGTTTTGACGTAATGTACTATGGTGCGGAAGCGACGGCATTCGTTAAGCAACTCGTTACCGGCAAAGACGTTACCATTATTCTGGACAGCATAAGTCCATCTCGTGACAGGTATGGGCGTCTATTGGCTTGGCTTGAAATAAAAAATGGCGTGTGCGTTAATGCCGAGATCGTTCGCAGGGGTTTTGGGTATTGCGATCTGCGATTCGATAACGACCGGTTCGCCGAATTTGTCGAGCTTCAGGAAGCGGCGGTCAGCGGCAAAATCGGTCTTTGGAAAGAAGTTACCAAAGGACAACTTCCGAAATGGCTTCAGCGTGAAAGGCCGCGGATCCTGGAGCCGGATTAAAAAATCATCAGCTATTCGTTTATTAGTTTCGCGCTTTCCATTAAGAGATCGTATTTGTAACCTGATCCGAAGTCCTTGTTCAAAACTATTGTTCCCTCGTAAGTGACGACATCACCAACTGCAACTTGCGTTTCGGTGGTTAGCAATAGATCATTAGTGCCGGGGCCGCCGGTGCCATCCTGTAGATGTATCCAGTTTTTGCCCATGATGCCGAGATTTACTTTTGTGGCTTTGCCTCGAATGCGGGTGGTCTTGCCGGAGTATGAATCCTTGCTGGAAAATAACTCGCCGATCGATATGCCGCCAGCGGCGGGTTCTACCGAAATGCTGGTGAGGTCCACAGCGGGTTTTTTCTGATGAGGGTCCGTTGCAGGATGGCCAGCGGGTTTGGTTTGGTGAGGGTTCATTGCAGAATAGTCGAGTGGTATCTTCGGGCCGGAAATTGAAGGGGGATCGGCAGGTGGTGCGTCCTTGTTGATAGCGCCGACGAAATATATGACGTCAAAGGTTCGCTGCAATTCCTTGCTTGTGAAGTTTCGCATTTCGAGGCCGCCGTTAAAGGAAAAAATTTCGCCGGGGGTCATTTCTGTTTTATTGATAGCGATCCA
The DNA here is from genome assembly GCA_011053245.1 of Phycisphaerales bacterium. Next base: position 9,645 of record DRGS01000018.1, on the reverse strand, counting down.
GAAGGATACGTTGTTTTCTTCGACGTTTAGATATGTGTACGAGTTGCCCTGTATGACCTCCTGAGTTACGACGGTGTGAGAACTGGAAATATTAGACATGGGGTGATCGGGGGTGTCTGGAGTTTTTTGCTGCGGTGCGGGATCTGGTTGTTTTTGAGTATTTTTTTCTTCCGGCTGACATGCGGTCAGGGCCAAAAGCGTTACGGTCATTGTTATTAGTACGGTGGTTCTCATATTTATGTCCTTTATTACATTTCTAATACGTTTATTTTCAGAGGGTGAGTATAACAGATTCGTAGAATGGTGACAATGACCATGCGGTAAAATTGATGCCTGACAGGCATATATCCTTCGTGACGATAGGCTGTGAGTTTTTGCAAAATAGGTTTTCGCCACGGAATAAGTGCCGCAAATTGGGTTTGTTTGGGTTTGTTTTGGGTTTGTTTTGGGTTTGTTTTTTTTGTTGGTTTGGGGATGTAAATCGTTGTAAGTTCCTCTTTTGCAAATAGTTGTAGTGATTCTCTGAGTTGGGAAATTGGGTTTGTTTCCCAGAAAAAGTATTTTTAAAAACCCAGGAACCCCCTGAAAAAAGTGAGGGTTTTATGTCAAATTTAAATTGTTTCGTTTTTGTCATATTTTCACGTTTTTAACTACTTGAACCCGTCTTCACCAAGGTTTCGACGCGACAGGCCACGAATTAACACGAATGTACACGAATTTTTTTGTCTTACACATAACTACAATCTATCCTGATTGTTATGTGTGTATTATACTTCTTTGGGTGTTTGTTGTCAATGGGATTCTTTGAAATATAAGAAAATATTTATCCGCGAAACTCGCGGATCGAACAGGTCTTTTTTTGAACCACGAAGAGCACGAAACACACGAAGAACAGATAAAGATTACAATAATTAAACTACTAACAGAATGAAGGGCACAAAGAAGGCGAAGGAAAAGAAGGAAAGATTTATTTGGGGGGTAGGGGTGGAATCGCTTCGCGAGGCAATTTAATACGAAAGGTGGAAAGGGCAGGTTTTGGCGGTAATGACTTGACATTGGATTCTATGCAGGTATAATCTTTTAAAGAGCAAGGATATAGCTTTTACAACTCCGTTGGAAGGGAGAAATATATGGAACCGCAGGACGAGGCGTTACTTAAGATGTTGTTTTCACTGCCAGAAAAATGGGCAGAATATAAGTGGGATGATTTTACGGATACGGAGCAAAAAGTACTGAAGCGGATAGTTGCTGCGGGGCTTGTAGAAGAGAAGATTTGGTTGCACTGTAAAATGGAGGGATTCAAGGAGGAGGTTCAGTTTCAGGTGTACAGACGGGGCGATTACACGCAGGGTCAGCTAAAGGAAGCAATCATTAAGGCAATGCCGGAAAAGTGGCTCGATACAAAAGGACGTACGAGAGGAAAATATGACTGTAAAAGACAGAATAGTTTTCAGGCAAGACTGACTGATGAGGGGGCACTTGCTAAACATGATTACGAAAACGAGAAACCATCCTTTGTGTTGCACTTAGCCAAGAGGGTATCGGAGCTTGGAGTGATAAGGATCTGTGCGGAATCCAAACGAGTCATTGAGAACGATCAAATCAGAGTTAAACCAAAACGAATAAAGCCGAATCTCCCAAAACTAAGAAGAGATAAATGCCATGCAGAAGAAGCAATTAATGAACAAATTAAAAAAGGAAAAAAATTAGCAAAGATTCCGCTTTCTGGAATAGATGCTTTGGTTTTTAGTGTTAGAGATTTGGAAGATAGAAAAACCAAATTTTTAAATTGGTTAGATTCTACAGTGGAAATCCTAAAACTTCAGTTTGAAAATGATTCTACCGCCAATGAGTTTTTAGAAAAAACACGCCCAGAGGATTTTCTTAATCCCAAAATACTTACAAAAGCAATAAAAGAATTTATTTCAATAGTTGATAATGCGATTTGTGAGCTTGAAGATATTTTAAGAGAACTAGGACTAATCCCTGATGATGTAAAGAAAAAACCAACAAATAGACCTTCGTTTAAGAAAGTATGTACTTATGTATCAGCTGTTTTAACCTTCTTAGGAGTGATTCTTGCTATAATAGTATATTTTGACAGTATTATAAATATTTGGAATCGACGGAAAACTTCTGTCAATGCCAGCAAAATAGAGAAGATTGCAAGAAAACGCATTGAAATACCAATTAAAATCCAAAGTACTTGGGATATGTATACAAATTTGCATAGGCAGGTAGATTTTTATATTGTGCGTACGCAATCACCAACAACCCAAAAAAATATTTTCCCTGGTAGTGCAAAGATTGAGATACCGAAAAATACAATTACAATTAATGGTATGATTTCTATTCCTCCACACAAAACATTGCGCACTAAAGTTGTACTTCCCAAGGATCCCAAACTGCATGAATATTTGGATGAAGGCGGGTACATAATCAAAATAGACTTGTCTTATGAATATGGTCGTGACTTTACTCTCAGGGAACAATGTTTATTCGATAAAGAGATGATTAAAAGAGGACTCACATATTGGTTCAGGTTTCCCGAATAAAGGCCAAAACTCTAAATACAAATTCCATAGACATAGCCCATAACTTGCCAAAGAATTAGAAAAGCAGAATAGGGGCAAATGAAACGGTCCATGGAACCTTTGTTTGATCCCCTTTACTTTTCCGGTGGAGTAGAAAATGATACATGTACCAAGCGAATCAGTTTACAAAAAGTTATGTGCAGAGAATACTACTTTGATGTTTGTCCCTGCACAAAATGGTGAGATTGCCATTTTAATCAAAGCCCCCATTATTTATCTAAATGAAATCTGTAGTGATTGTGAGATAGAATTTGTTTTTGCTGTACATCAAGACTCTGCTCAAAGGACTTGTTTATGCTCGGCGTTAAGAATCAATGATGACCCAGACAAACCTATAACTTTTTTAGGCGTAGACAAAGAGAAAGAATACCATGATTCACTTCTGCAATTCATAAAAGAAAAGAAAGCACCTGTTTATTTATACGATGAAATGAATATGAATTTAGCCGGAACTGAGGCTTCCATTACTGATGATGATGCTAAGGTAATAAAAGAACTTATCAAAGATCACCCTGAGTTCTGTACTGAAATGACAAGAGAAGAATTAGACCATGCACTTGATTGCTTTGTGTACTCAATTGACTCAAAAGTTGACTATGAACAATCGCACGAAATTGATACGGTTTCTGTTAAGATAGCTTTTAGTGACTGGCAAAAAAACGAATGCTTTATTTTTCAAGAAGATACAGCAAAAAAAATCAGTGTAAACGAATCTGATGAGGGAGGGATATTGGAAGCTAGGGCCTGGTTTGCATTAGAGATGATGTTTCCAATGGCCATACATAAAAATCCATATTACCTAAAAGGTGGCAATAGAAGAGAAATTACTGATATACTTGCTTATTATGACTACGGTAATTTTTTAATTGAAACTAAAGCGTTGAAATCAACAGAAGGCTTTTATAAAAAGTCAATGGAACGAAAAGTGGCTAATGTCCAGAAAGGTATAAAAAAAGCAATTGATCAGCTTGTTGGCGGCATAAACACAGTTAAGTATAATGGAGAAATTTTTACTAAATCTGGCGAGTTTTTATCGTTTGGACGCTCACTAAGTCCGCAATGCTTGGTTTTGGTTTCTGAAATTTTTCCTTTTGGAGATTGGGATGAGATCACTCAAAAGCTACTTGATGCGTCAGAAGAAACAGGGGCGACTTTCAATTTGTTAGATTACAAAAATTTCATAAGATTACTTTACGGGTGCAATAATAATCCGAAGTTATTTGATGTCAATCTTATAGGGTTAGCAGAAACATTAAAAGAAACTCAAAATATTCATATAGAATTACGTCACCCTGGGGAAATTAAAGAGGGTGATTAAGGGTATTATAGGGTATAATGCGTATGAAAGACAGCATTTCACACCCTACGGGTTTGGTCAGGAAAGAGGAGGTTTGCGAAAATTGTTGAGTCAGAGATTGTCACGTCGCTTCGCTCCTCACAATGACAATTCCGGGGCCTGTGCGGGTATGACCCGGCGTCGCCAAAGGCTATGCCGCGGCAGGCAGGTAAATGGCAATGTAGAAGAAGCTAAGAACTGGAGAGTTATAAGTATGGAAGAAGCTGTGGTGGATATCTTGCCTGATGTGCGTTATAAGCGTTCTGGGCGGGCTAAGTATCAGCGTATTACGGTTGGGGCGGACAGGACGATTACGGTTACTGTTCCGAGTGGCAGGAGCATGGGCGATGCGGAGGAATTTGTTCGGTCGAAGATCGAGTGGATAAAGAAGCAGCTTGAAAAAATGGACCAATATGAGGACCGGCAAGAGGGGATTGACTTGAATATCGATTTTGTAAAGGCTCAGGATGAGCTGTTCGGGCGGTTAAAGCATTTCTCCGGGAAATATGATCTTCCGTTTCGCCGGGCTATGTTTCGATGTCAAAAGACAAGGTGGGGCAGCTGCTCAAGCCTTAATAACATTAACCTGAATATCAATATCGCATTTTTGCCCGCTCATTTGCAGGATTATATACTTCTCCACGAACTATGCCATATACGACACAAGAACCATGGCAAGAAGTTTTGGGCAGAGCTTGATAAATATGTAGATGGCAAAGCTAAGCGGCTGCAAAAGGAAATGAGAGGACACAGAATGAAAGTGTCGCAGCGGGCAAAGACGCGGGGGTTTGCACCCACAAACTTCGTTTGAAGGTGCCACACAGTCACGCAAGATGCTTGGCACCGAATTTGGGCGCAGCATACATTTTTAATTTTCTGCATGGGCGATTGTTATGTCGCTCATCTTTTTGGGCATGACGGTTCCGAGAGCTGTTCGAGTACTTCCCATGACAGGTGCTCGTTTCTGGCTTTGACGGCGAGATCGCTGAGAGAGAGCATGCCGACGGGCTGATTTTCTCCGTTTAAGACGACGAGTCTGTGTATGTGGCGTCTCTCCATGATGTGTGCGGCTTCGTCGATGCTCTCGTTTTCGCTGCAGCAGGCAAGCTCACTCGTCATGATCTCGTTTACGAATGTCACCTTCGGGTCAAGTCCCTGTGCGATGCCTCGAAAGACGATGTCCCTTCTTGTTACGATGCCGACGATATTGCTTTCCTCTTGTACGGGCAACGATCCGACATCAAGCGCTCTCATTTTTCTTGCGGCTTCTGCGTAAGTAGCGCTGGAGTCGACGGTTTCTATTCCGCTTGTCATTATTTCTTTAACTAACATGATATATCTCCCTTAATTTTCCTGGTTAGAATGAGACAGATTCGTAGATCGACATTTACACTTAACCTTAGAGTTAGCGAGGTTGAAATGTCAGGCAATCCACTTCGTTCTGGCAATAGCCTACGCTGACCTCGGACATGCTGCATTCGAGACCTCTATTGAAATTACACGCAATCGTTTTGCAGGCTCCGACGCCGGCTCTGTTGTTAAGGTTGACGTTTGACTCTTCGCAGATGCAGATGGTATCGCACCTTGGATGAGAGGCGTCGCCAACTGTTATGGCAATTGCGTGACAGAGCCGGCTGTCGTTATAGGCGCATTCGGCTACGTCGCATCGGCAAACTTTTGGCATTTCCATGATAAAATCTCCTGACGGTTTATAGTTACGAAATAGTTAAATATTACACCTACCGTATTTACTCTCCTGGCGGGGCCGTTGAAATCGGGAAAGTCCTTATTTCAAGCCTTTGAATTCCCTAATCAAAAAGATAGAGGTGGGGATAAGACTTCTGGAAGTTCAAAATAAGGAGAATCCCGATAGGCGTTTTTTGCCAGGGGTGGTAAAACTTAAATATCGGATATAAGGTTTTTTAACCATTTGAACATTAGGAGATGAAACGATGCCTGATACGAAGATACCAACCAAGTGCCCTGATAATGTTTTGTGCGGCGTGAATATGGTGTGTGACTGTGAGAATATGACGGACCTTGAGAAGAAACATCTGCCGGTTATCACCGCTCCCGATACAGTCGGCAAGGGTGAATTCTTTGAGGTGACGATCGAAGTTGGAAAGTTGCTGGCTCACCCGAACGAGCCCGGGCATCATATCGACTTTATCGAGTTGTATGCGGATCATACATATCTGGCCAGGGTGCATTTTACCGGTCGGACGACCAAGCCGACTGTGAAGCTATGGATTTCGCTGGACCACATACATGGCAAGCTGCGTGCGTTTGCCTATTGCAATCTCCACGGTAACTGGGGCGGCTGTAAGAAAATTCAGGTAACTGAGCACTGATCGCTATGAAGGAGAATAGAAATGCCTGTTGAAATGTCGCAGCTCCTTAAATTGCTGAACCGTGATCTGGCGTTGGAGTATTCGGCGGGTATCCAATACATTCAGCACTCGGCGGTCATGACCGGAGCGCAATACGGAGACATTATCAAGGAGCTAAAGATACATGCCGGCGAAGAATTTGCGCACGCAATGACGTTGGCCGATCAGATCGATTTTCTCGGCGGAGTTCCTACGGTTGATGTTGGCGAGATAAAAACCAGCGGTGATAATGTCGAGATGCTACAGCAGGATCTTGACGGTGAGGAAGATGCCATCGCAAGGTACAAGCTGCGGATAGATCAGGCCGAGTGTCTTAAGGAATTTGCGCTGGCGGGTCAACTGCGAAATATTCTGGCGATGGAACAGGAGCACGCGATGGATCTTTGCCAGGCTCTTGGCAAATAATTCCAATAGCTCTGTATGTATCTCGTACTGTGTCCGCGTAATGCACTATATCGTATGCAGCGGCAAGCCCTGGTGTAGTTCAGCGGCTTCTCCGACGGCTTCTGTGAATGTCGGATGCGGGTGGATCGTGTTTGCGATCTCTTCTACGGTCAGTTCGTTTTTCATGGCTATCGTAAGCTCTTGTATGATGTCGGTGGCGTGGAGGCCGATAACGACAGCGCCGAGTATTTCGCCTAATTCGGGGTCGGCCATTAATTTGACCATGCCTTCGGTTTCGCCGTAGGCCTGTGCTATTCCGCTTGCGGTGTATGGGAAGCGGCTGATCTTGAGATTCGGGCATTTTTCTTTTGCCTGCGATTCGGATAGTCCGACCGATGCCGCTTCAGGATGCGTGTAGATGCCAGTGGGGACGATCTTTCTGTCGTCAGAAGCAGCATTACCGGTTGCATTGTCAGCGGCAACCATTCCCATTTTGCTTGCAAGGTGGGCGTACTGCATTGTTTCGGCGATGTCACCGATGGCATAGATGTTATCTACGTTTGTTCGGCAGCGGTCGTCTACTTTGACAATGCCGTTTTCAGATTCGATACCGATCTCTTCCAAGCCGATGTCTTTGGTGTTGGGCCATCTGCCGATAGCTACCAATATTTTTTCCGCTGTTATCTCTGAGCCATCTTGAAGTTTGGCAGTGACTTTATTTTTTTGCGGCTGGACCGATACGAGTTTTGTTCCGGTCATTATATTGACGTTGCGTTTTTTGAGACTCTTCGTAACGGACTTTACAATGTCACCGTCAAGATTAGCAACCAGACTATCCAGCATTTCGACGACGGTTGTTTCAATCCCAAGCTCGGAATAGACTGTCGCGAATTCACAGCCGATAACACCACCGCCTAATATCAGTACGCTCTTTGGCAGCGAATCAGCCGTAGTAGCTTCGTCGGTGGTCATAAGCCTGTCACTATCCCAAGGCAGGAATCCGGGTCTGGCGGGAACCGAACCTGTTGCGAGGATTATCGATTTTGCTTTTATTTCCTGTGTGCCATCTTTGGTCCGGACGGTAATCGTATCTTTTGAGGTGAGCTTCCCTCTGCCGATTATTACTTCTACCCCGCGTTTTTTTAGAAGGAAACCTACACCGCCGACAAGGCCGCCGACTACTTTACGCACACGTTTCATAAATGCCGCTTCGTCAACTTGAGGAGCGGCAACGTTAATACCGAATTCCTTTGCGTTAAGCGTCTGATGGAAGATATCGCTTGCGTGCAGCATCGCCTTTGTAGGAATGCATCCTACGTTAAGGCATGTTCCACCGAGGTATTTTTCTTCGATGATGCAAACTTTTGCTCCGCGTAAAGCCGCTCTTAAAGCCGCTACATAACCGCCTGGTCCTGCTCCTAAAACTGCTACGTCATACATTTTATTCTCCTATATGCCCTATCTACTGAAATCTCAATTTTAATTCTTAATCCACAAAGACCTTCGAGTCCTTGAAGAAATTTTCCATTCCTAACGAGGTAAGAGGATGCTCTGAAACGTCGTTGAGAATATTTGCCGGTACTGTGAGAATATCAACGCCTGCCAAAAGACATTCGCTCAGTTGTGCAAAGTTGCGGAAGCTGGCTGCCAATATCTGTGTGCCGATGTCATAGTTTGTAAAGATTGCCGATATCTCCTGGATAAGTCTTGGGCCGATATCTTTTCTTGCACCGCCGCAGGCTACATACTCAGTGTTGAAAACATTTTGATCGTTGTTGGCGTTTTTATGGTCCTCAATGCTGTAGAGACTGTTGCCAACCTGTTTTTCAGGATTGTCGTTCTTGTATGCATAATCGCCAAGTCTGCCCAAAAACGGAGCTATGAACAATGCACCTGCGTTAGCCGCCCAGACTGCCTGCGTGGAGTTAAAGACTAATGTTGCAGCACATTTGATATCCTTTTCCCATAGGGCACGTAGTACTTTCAGCCCTGTAAAGCGATCGTAAGATCTGTCTACCGCCTCGTATCCACCGACGGGAACCTTTATCACAACATTGTCGCCCCATGTTGAAAACTCTACTGCCTGTTTAACCATAGCATCTTCAGTCAATTCTGTCAGTTCAAGAAGCACAGGGCCGGGCGTTACGAGTTTTATAAGCTCCTTGGCAATATCAACGGCTTCGGACCAGTTTGTTGCTCCTGCCATTTTGATGAGAGACGGGTTGGTCGTCACACCGCTTATGATACCTGCTTTGTACAGAGGCCGAATGTCATCTATAACAGCTGTGTCCGCAAAGACCAACGGGCCTCTTGCAGATGGATGCTCAAGTTTCTTGCCTTTTACAGCCGGACGTGTTTCCGGTTGACGCACACGTCGTGAATGTGTGTTTGATTTTGTCTGGTTAATATTGAACATAAAATTTTTCCTGTTAAAATTTAATGGGTTATTTTCGGTTGCCCGCGACGACAACGCGAACATTATTATTTTCAAATGCCACAGAATCTTTTTCGCTTAAAACTTTATCGGTAACAAGAACGTCGATCTGGCTGGTTTTTAGAACACGCGTAAGCGCCTTTTTACCTAATTTATTTGAATCCGCCAGCAAATAGACCTTGTCCGATCGCTGGGCGGCGAAACGTTTGGTGTATCCGTTAAATGCGGCGTTTTCATAAGTTCCTTCTTCCGGTACGAGTGAAGTACAGGAAAAGAACGCCTTATCAATATGGAAGGCTTCTGACGGTGAGTCCGGTTCGAAACCGACATAAGAATATGTCTCCGGATCGAACACCCCTCCTAATCCGATCAGTCTTATGCTTTGGGCCTTGGCCAGTTCCAGCGAAATAAGCAAAGAGTTGGTTACTACCGTTATCTCCTGATCGACAGCGGCAAGGTTCTGCGCAAGCCAGCTTATGGTCGAGGATCCGTCAAGAAAGATCGAGT
>DRGS01000017.1 GCA_011053245.1 Phycisphaerales bacterium | reverse complement strand
TTATCGATTGCGAGAATAACGGCCGGGCGTTTTCTTTTTACAACGGCGATAAAAGTAATTCACAACTAATTGGATTTACCATAAGAAACGGCTATCTTGAGAACGATGATGGCGCCGGATCGTTGGATATTCCGAAGGTACGATCAGATCATGCGCCTCAGCAATATATAAATTCACAGTCACCAACTGGGGGTTGTTTATCGCATCAGGGCTGCTTATTATCAGATCGCAACTGTAAAAACCACCTGTCAAGCCAGCCGTATCAAAGCTAACTGTCACCGTATCCGTTTGGCCGGTAGAAACTCCGCTTCCAGGACTAACATTAACCCAGGAAATGCTTTCACTGATCTGCCAATTAAGTGTACCTCCGCCAGAATTTTGTACCGAAAAGACTTGATCAACAGGGTTTGGACCGCTAAGTTCGGATAGAAAGTATAAATTTGAATCAGACAAGCCAATAACCGGATCACTTATTGGCCGTTCATCCTGCATCGCCAATATCTCAGTGTCGGTCAACGCCCTGTCATAGACACGAACATCGTCGATATTACCGTCGAAGGGGGCAATTGTGCCGCCATTAGCCATGCCGATCTCGAAAGCATTGTCAGCAAACGTATTTACCGTCTGAGTGTCGCCGTTCGTATACCAGGTGGAATCCTCATAACCATCTACATATATCTTAACATCCTGTATATGTGTTCCGCCATCCGGAAAGGTAACCGCAATGTGATGCCATTGCCCATCGTACAGGCCGGTCGTTGCGCCGTTGGCATTTCCGCCGCCCATTGCGTTGATAATGCTGCCGTCGTTGCCGTTGATCCAGATGCGCCATGCGCTGCCAGAACCGCTTGCACCGCCATAGCTGAGTATTGACTGATGATATCCGGTATCGCCGTCGCATTTAAACCATGCGCAGGTAGTACGAGCAGCGGCGCCGCTTATGCCAGCATAAGGCGTAGACACACGGTCATCAACACCATCAAGAGTCACCATACCAGTTCCAATACGATATTCGCCGGGCGTGTTCGTAACAGCAGCACCACCTTCGAAACTACCGTGGAAACCGCTCTCAATGTCACTTGCATCAAGATCAAAGGGCCAATGAGCTATCATTGATGTTATCGGTGGGCGGACAACTGTGATTCCCACGGTTTCAGGATCGCTTAATCCGTGATCATCTGTAACCGTAAGAGTAATAGTATGTACACCCAATGACAGCGGTGCTGTGACTATTTCGCCATCTGGTATTGTATCACCAAGATCATCTGTCCAGACCCAGCTTACTATCGAACGACCAATACTGGTAGACCCAGAACCGTCAAGTGTTACCTCCTCACTGCCATCATTATTAATGTCTTTTACTGTCTGGTTAGGTCCGGCATCAGCAACAAGTGGTATGGGGGCGGGGGTAAGAATCAAATTCGCTTGGTTTTCACCAGCGCATGTTATTTCTAACATATTATTAAGTATTGAGCCGTCTTGTAAAGCTCCAGTCAAAACGCCTCCATATGATCTAACCGCACCATCACTTGTTACTGTTGACAGCGCTCCAGTTAAAGCCAATTCTTCAGCATCAATCAGACCAGATACGTCTTGACCGCCAATCTGGAAATTTGCTCCATGAAATTCGAGTGTTGAGCTATCACCCGGATAACCATAAAGTCGAATCGTACCTGAATATGTACCACCGTAAATAGTTGTTATACTTTGATCGTTCACTACTATACAAAAGTCAGTATTAGTTTGGCTTCCAAAGATGCCACTATGTACGATAGCCACGCTGTTATCTCCAACAGAAAGACCTTCTCCAAATGTACCATCGAAAATATTAAGCTTACTGTTATGCTGTGAATAAATCCATTTCGTTGTACCGCCACCGGCGTAAACATTAACAGTAGTTGTTCCCGAAATCTGCAAATAACTATCGATAATGTAATCGAGGTCATGGACTACACCGTCATTCCAGGTTGTCGCATTTACAAACCTTGCTAAGGTCAATATTATAATTAAAAGTGCCAATCTTTTCATCTTCTTTTCCTCGAATTGGTTGTATTTTCAGCGAAACAGAGACCACTAAGGGTTCAATGTTTATTCTGGGGCTCTGCTGCTCCCGAGCATTCAAAACTAAATAACCGTCTCCCCCGCGGATATGTCACTTGCGGGGCCCAAACCTAATACTATATAGACCCCAATTCTACATATCCATATCCATTCTGTCAAGCATTTTTCCCGTCTTACAAAAAAAACAACTCTTTTTTGTGAGGAGTTTTGGTTTCCGGCAAAGGCGAAAGTTATTCCAAGCGAAATAGTACGAGTGGTACGTCGAGCGATGGACGACTGGCAGGTAACGCCGCAGGGGAGCAAAAGAACAAGAAAAAACTTCCAAATGCGCTTGCACTATCTTGCTACGGACCAAAAAAATAAATTTTTTTTACTCCTTACCCAACAACAACTTACCGTTTTCAACCCCAAAAAAAATCCCCGATTTTTGCATCAAACGCGCAAGTTCGTGCAAAGGGTGGGGGGACTATGTTTTTTGAGACAGTTAAAAATGCCTGTCGCGTCGAAGCCTTGGCGAAGACGGAAATACAAAATAAACATTAAAGATAACCGTATTATTGAAAGGAACTAACAATGACAACACCAAGACAACTGCACGCAAACCGTCAAAACGCCCAAAGATCAACCGGCCCCAAAACCCCCGAAGGCAAGTCCACCGTCGCCCAAAACGGCATCAAACACGGCCTTACAAGCAGTCAAAATCTCATAAAAGGCGAATCCCAAGCCGAATTCGACCTTTATAGTGAACAGTTGTACAAAGAACACGACCCCGTCGGCTCCATGGAAACCCATCTCGTTGAACGCATAATTACAATTATATGGCGCCTAAAGCGTGTAATCCGCGCCCAAACCGCAGCCCTGAACTCTCTCCATTACTCCCACAATAACAAACCGGTTATCCGCGGCCTTGATGCCATCTTAAAACCCAAAAATGACTCCCCACCCCCGCCCGACCATGAATTCGGTGAGGTAATCGTAAAGGATACCGTAAATTCAAAGGTCATCGACAACCTACTGCTACAGGAACGCCGATTAGAGAACAGCCTCTTCAGAACTATCGCCGAATTAGAAAGAAAACAAATGATCAGAAAACTTGATATATATAACAGTAAAAACAAGTCAGAAACGACTAAAAAATGAAAAAAAACACTCAAAAACGTAAAAACATGACAAAAAAACGACCCTCTGGAATCGCGGGTGTCTCCTCGCTTTTTCCAGAAAAACCCTCTTTTTTACTACCCCTTATTTGTAAAAGCAAACCCAATTTCAAAAGTTTAGAGTTAATCGCAAGTACTTGCAAAAGAGAGACTAACAACTATTTTTGCCCCCAAACCAACAAAAAAAGCAAACCCAATCCAAACCCAATCCAAACCCAATCCAAACCCAATCCAAAGCCAATCCAAACCCAATTTAAAGCCAATTTGCCCCTCGGGCATTATTCACTTGATAGGGACGCAATGGATGATATAATCTCGTGATACTAATTACTGATGTGAAAGGAAAAAATAAATGGCGGTTTTGAACGTCAATATCGACCATGTAGCTACCATCCGTCAGGCTCGCAGGACCGACGAACCGGATCCGGTCTGGGCGGCGATGCAATGCGAACTTGCAGGGGCAAACGGCATCACCGTTCACCTCCGCCAGGACAGACGCCATATCTGCGACCGCGACGTCCGCCTCCTCAAGGAAACCGTCGCCTGCAAACTCAACCTCGAGATGTCCATAGCCGAACCCATCGTAAAGATCGCAGAGCAAATAGTGCCCGACCAGATAACACTCGTCCCGGAAAAACGTCAGGAACTAACCACAGAAGGCGGACTCGACTGCGTGAAACATAAAAAACGGCTGGCAGCGATCGTAAAGCGAATGCACAAAAAACACATCCTCGTCAGCACATTCATCGCCCCCGATGAGGACCAGATAATCGCTTCCGCTGAGACCGGCTGCGACGCCGTCGAACTGCATACCGGAATGTACGCTAATGCAAAAACCGACCGCGCCGTCGAACGAACACTCAATAAACTCAGGGACGCAAGAGACATCGCCGTCACCGCCGGACTCATCGTCCACGCCGGCCACGGCCTGACGTATCGAAATATCGCACCCGTAGCGAGGATCGAAGGCCTTTGCGAATTCAACATCGGCCACAGCATCGTAGCAAGAGCAATGTTCGTCGGCATCGGCGAAGCGACAAGAGAAATGATAAAACTCATAAATGGATCTTAACCGAAATTGGGAGAAAAATTATGTTTAGCGGAAGTATGGTCGCATTGGTCACGCCCTTTGACAATGGCGAAGTTGATTACAAGACTCTCGACGAACTCATAGACTTTCAGCTTGAAAGCGGAACAGACGCCATCGTCCCCACAGGAACAACGGGCGAGTCGCCGACGCTCAGTCATCAGGAGAATAAAAAAGTCGTTGAGTACGTTGTCAAAGCTGTTGGCGGCATGGTCCCGGTAATTGCCGGCACCGGATCCAACAGTACCGCAGAAGCCATCGAGATGACCGCCTATGCAAAAAAGGTCGGCGCATCTGCCTCCCTGCAAGTTGCCCCGTACTATAACAAGCCAACTCAGGAAGGTTTCTATCAGCACTTTAGCGCTATCGCAGCCGAAGTCGATCTGCCGATAGTCCTTTACAACATCCCCGGAAGATGCGGCGGCACCGGCATAACGCCGGAGACGGTAGCACGCCTTTTCGAAGTCGAAAATATCGTAGCGATAAAAGAAGCTACCGGAAGTCTCGACCAGGCAAGTGAGATCGCCTCGCGATGTGACATTACAATACTCTCGGGCGATGACTCTCTAACGCTGCCCTTAGCTTCTGTCGGTGCCAAAGGCGTCATAAGCGTTGTCGCCAATATCGTCCCAACCGACGTCAAAGCGATGACCGACCTGATACTCCAGGGCGATCTCGTTTCCGCAAGAAAATGGCACAACAAACTCTTCGCGCTATCGAAAAACCTTTTAAGCCTTTCGACGAACCCGATACCGATAAAAGCTGCGATGGCAATGCTCGGAATGACCTCCGATGAAATGCGGCTGCCGATGACACCGCTGGAAAAAAACAAAAAAGCAATACTGAAAAAGACACTCGCCGATTACGGACTGCTCGATCAGGACTGAGTCTCTTTGTGCCGTTGCCCGACACTGCGATAGATTTCCAGCAGCGATGAGACCATCTTGCTTACGCTGTGATTTTTCCGCAAACGGCTTTGTGCCCCCATCGCTATCTGCCGCGCGACTTCGCGTTTGTCCATCAGCTTCTGCAAACAGGAATAAATACTCAACTCGTCATCCGTCTCGAAAAACACCGCCGTTTCACCTTCTACAAGAAAATCTTCTATACCAGCACGACAACTCGCCACAACCATCCCAACACTCATCGCGTCAAGCAGATACGGATTAAACGACATGGAAATATGCGGCTGAATAAAAATATCCGCCCCGGCAAAAACCGACTGCATCGGTTCAATGGCCGGTACAACGGTAACCGAATGCGAGATGCCAAGTTCCTTGATCATCTTATGGATACCTCGCTCTGCCGGGCCCTTGCCGATGATAGCCAGTACAAATTCGTAACCGTCAATGACAAGATGCCGCACCGCATTGAGCAGCGGTTCAAATTCAAAAGCGTTTTCAAGACGCTGGGCAACGACCATACTCATAACACGACCGCCAACGGAAAAACAGGCGCAAGTATCTTCGACAAACGTACCGATATTGATCTGATGTATTCGGTCGGCGCGGCGGCGGCTGATTTTCGTAAGTTTTTTTGCGATTGTGCCGGACGATGCTATCATCGCCGCACAGTTCCTGCTGGTAGCCAAACCCAATCTGCTTATAGCCGCACTGTTAAATGAAACTACATACGGGACCCCTAATTGACCGGCTAAGTACTCGGTCAGCCGCATCTGTTTGGCGCTAAGGCAATGCAGAACCGTTGGTTTGAATTTGCCGATCTCATCCAGCACAGCCCTGCGGTTTTGAAACCAGAACATCCGGCTTTTGAATACAGGGTAAGGTATTATCTCCGTAGGCATACACGCCACCGATTCCGCATCCACATCGGGGGGGCAAACCAAGGCGCACTGGCACAGTTCCTCGCTCATGCCGGCAAAGATGTGCCGCAAAGATGTCGAATAATACCTTAGCGTCCGACGATCCGCTAACAGAACGGGTCTAACCTGGTCACTTGAATTGTCTGAATGATTATCCGACATAAAATCCTGACTGTAAATTTCTCAATCTTAATGCTTCCGGCATTCTAACCAAAGAACTATCGCTATTCCATGAAAAAACTGCATGGTTCAGGACACCGAGCATCTGTTAGTCCGAGAAGTCACACGAAACTGTGAAAAGAATTTTACTGAAAAAGTATATTTTTACAGCTTTTCCGCTTTCAAAAGATCTTGAAGCTTTGTCAATTCGCCGGTTTTGATGTGATAGCTGTGGGCGTCATCGGGAAAACTTCCACCCTTAACTTCTTGGTCGTAGGCTCTGACAGCCTTATTTATCTCATTGCCGATCTGGCCGTAGCACTTTGAGAACTTCGGTATCTGTCCCTTGCCGAGAGCGAGAATATCGGGCAGCACAAGTATCTGACCGTCGCAATCAGGCCCTGAGCCGCAGCTCAATACCGGCACGGGTAGTTTTTCGGTGATGATCTTTGCTACTTCGCGTGCGGTTCCTTCCAGCAGGATCATGCTGGCACCGGCGGCAACCATCTGCTCGCTAAGTTTTATCAGTTCCAATGCGGCACCTGCTCCGGTGCCTTCGGCTTTGAGTTTGCCGGTCTTTGCAATGGACTGGGGACGCAAGCCGATATGGGCCATGACCGCCATGCCGGCGTCGCTAACTGCTTTAATAACGGGCAGATGCGCCTCAGTGGCCTCTATTTTAACGATGTTCGCACCGGCGGATTGATAGAACCTGCCCGCATTTCGCACGGCTTCTTCGACACTGACCTGATACGACAAAAACGGCATATCAGCCGACAGACACACTCCGGGCGCCGCTCGTCGCACAGCCGCTGTGATGGCAACCATAAAGTCCATCGTAACCGGCAAGGTCGAATCGTAACCTAACATAAATTGGCTTGCCGAGTCCCCGACGAGGATCATCTCAACAGAAGTCTCAGCGACCAGGCAGGCACTGGTATAATCATAACAGCTTACCGCTGTGAACTTACGCGAAGCCTCTTTGGCAGCCGACAGATCTGAAATTGTAATTTTTTCGCCCATATTATTATGCCATTCAATACTAATAACGCTTTACCGAACAGGATCGACCTGCCCACAAACACCTCATATCTGTAAATATGCAGAATATGCAACCTGTAAGCACTTATCAAGATAAAAATTTTTTTGACAACCGGCAAACAAAAGGTCCGATAATTTCGTAGTTATTGAGGCGGATAGTTTGACTTTGGCGAAATGTGTGCTATTATTTATTTAGAATAGGAGTGTAGGCAGCGGAAGTTGGGTATATTTTTTGTATTTTTCTTAAGATTTGCTTGACTTCGTTCGATAATTAGTTGTAATAGGACATTGAAATGAGATCGTCGCCGTTGGCGATGGTTTTAATATAAAATTTAATTGGCTTTTCATCACCCTCCTCCGAAGCCAGATTCTGCTTAGTTTTAGGATCTGGCTTTTTGTATGCGCGGAGTTGGATTCTGGACATTTCCAGGGGGGGGTTACTTTCCCCATTGCTCTAATGCTTTTACCGGATTATTGATGTTTCCAGCAGGAAGCCGAAGTGTGGGCGAGTTTCTCAGTTCGGTAAACTTTTGCATTTCGTCCTCAGAAAGCGGGGCATCCTTGTAAATGTGCGGTGAGACGAATATCAAAAGTTCAGAATGTTTGACCTCTGTACTTTCCTTTGCGAATAGAAATCCAATTAACGGCAAATCTCCCAACAAAGGTATCTTGTCTTCCGATATTCGGGTCTCTTTCTTCCTCAATCCGCCCATTACGACAATTTGGCCATCTCTCATGAGTAGCGTGGTTGAGGTTGATCTGAGGTCAACAACCGGAACTAAACTGAGAGAGACTGTATTGGTACCGGTATTTACACTTTGTTCGGGAGCTATGACGAGCATGATCATATCATCATCTGTCAGTGTTGCGGTAACGGTAAGGGTTATGCCTACATCCTTAAACTTAGTGGATGTCAAATCTCCGCCGGCAGCAGCTTGGGACACATCAGTATATGCTATTTCTTCGATGGTTTTTATGACGGCTTGCTGACCGCTAACAACGAGTACACGCGGGCTGGCGAGTATTTCAACTTCTCTCGCTTGCTGCAAGGCTTTTACAGTAACGCCTATGCTGCCTTGAATAAACCTGAGTGCTCCACCTCCAGTAATACTACTCGCGAATGTTTCTTGAATGTAACTTCTACTGTGTGAGCCTATTGGGAATGTGTCCCCGTCATCAGCGTCAAACGATAAAAGATCCGTCCAGTCCACGCCGATCTCAGTTCCGTCATTCAACTGAACCTCCGCAATTACAACTTCGACGAGTATCTGTCGCGGGGTTCTGTCAATCTTTCTTATCTGCTCGATTATCTTGTCGAGGCTTTCGCGTGCGTCACAAACGATAAGCGAATTGGTTGCTTCATCGACGGTGACCGCTCCGTAATCGGAGTTCATATTCGCCGCTATGGTTTCAACGTTTTCTGCTCGCAGGAATTTTAGCATTATACTTTCGACAAATAATTCCGGGGCAACCTCGACATATTCCTGTACTTGCTGACGTCCGGCCTTTTGCATCAGATTACTTTTGAATTCGACAAGGGGCTTTACCATCTCAAAGGGATCCTGCTTACCGACCTGTTCCAACAGTTCCGTTGGTTCCGAATAAACCACATCGGTCGTAATGAATGACGCTAACATCAGGCAGCTTAGAATAATTAATTTGTTTATATGTTTCTTATACATCTGTTGCTATCTCCTTTTCTTCGATAAGGTATATCGTTATGGACATGTGGCAAACTAATTGTTTCCCCCCGGACCTTAATGATTCTATCACAAGGTCATCAATTACTATATGCTGAGAATACCCGCTCAACCTTTTCAGGAACTTTATAATACTTTCGTACTGGCCGGTAAATACAATGGCCGCACGTTTTTCGGTAATTCCGGAATCCATTTCCTCATCTTCATTCAAAATGACAGATGAAGTAGGCGGAAACGTTAACGACTCCATCATGCAGCCCGACTGACTTAATATAGGCGCGATATCGCTGAAAAATTCATTCGAGGTCTTCAGCGTAAAAAAGCTATCTTTCGTGGCGGCGATATCCTCGTAAAGTCTTTCGAGTTCTTTTTTCTTACCGTCTATTCCGTTTTTAATGACCGTGGTCTTGTCACCGGCATCACTCATCATCGTCTCATACCGCTGTGCCGCCTGAAGGTAGCTCGTCTGCGGCGAAACGGCCCAGTTATACATCGCTATTGCGATAAGGGCAACCGTCGAAACAGACACGAATATTTTCGTGTTCGTATTTACATTTCCAAGTTTATCCATCAACATCGGTTTGCGACTCCTCATTGTTGACTAATTCGCATTTGATCACATACGAAACAATATTTTGCATGTGGTTATCCTTATTCGTTTCAACTACGGACGCCGAAGCGATGTAATCCGATTCTCCAAGCAATTCCGCGAACTGATATATGGATTTGAACTTGAGAGAACTGCCTCGCATTTCCAGGTTCGAATCACCGTCCGATCTCATCTGTCTTATATCAAGTGCCTTAGGTGTATTCTTGCGAATATCGTCAAGGATGCCGGCCCATTTACCTGTACTGTCAGAATCATAGACCATGCCCATACCTGACCTCTGTCCGGATAAAGTGGCGATCTGCTCGTTAACGGCACGCTGTCTGTCCAGCAAGTTCTCGATGCTATCTCCGGAATCGTCGCTTGCCCGCTGGGCCATGAATGCCTGTGCCTTGCCAAGACGATAGTTTATTATACCGGTAGCAAGGAACATTATAAGTACCACAAGTGCGGCGAAGTTGGCTGTTACAAGGGCAAGTTTCTTGTTGACCCTGGCCTCTTCCGCTACCGGGGGCATCATATTTATATTGACACGCAATCCACTGTTTTCAAATGAACGCATTGCCAATCCTACAGCGAAAACGGAAGCTGAATCAATGGACGGATTCTCGACAACGGAGGTGATATTGTAAATGGTTGACGGGGGATATATCGTAACGGGACGGGCGAGTTTTTTCTGCAAAAAGAATTCCAGGTCGTTGATATTGCCCGCAGCATCATCCAATGCGACTATTATTTCCCACCTGTCACTGCGTGAGTCATCAACTTCGACATCGTAGTACTGAATGACGGCATTGAATTCTTCCGTACATCTGCCAATACTTTCTTCTGAACCGTCAATACTGCCGCCTGTGTCAATACATCTGACAAAGTCTAACGAGGTATTTCGAAAAACACAGATACTCAGAACAGATCCATGAATAAACGCCACAAGGACATTGCTGTCATAGGTTCCTGCGACTTTCTTGCTGTACAGGGCACGCGCAGCGGAGATAACTGATGGCTCGATAGCTTCGACTTCAATATCAGCGGCGCTTGCGCTCTTAACTATCGCCATTATCTTTTCGGTCTCTGTCGCGCTGACAAAAACACGCTCTATCGACTCCGGACCGCCGTCGCCAAGACCGCAGTAATCATAGTGCGAATCTTTACCCGCCAGAAATGCACTGTGTCTGATCTCCGACTGAATAAACTGACCGATATTGGCTGGCATTTCTGCGGGAAGATCGATGATCTGTGTCAGAACCGGCCTTGCTATAAGCGAAAATGTCGCTTTGGAAACACGCGCCTTATTCTTCTTAAGCAGCCTGCGTATCGCCTGACCAAGCATTACAGGGTCGGTGATATTTCCGTCAATCACTGCTCCTTTAGGGACCGGACCGTCAAACGCCTTATGCAGCTTCATCTCATCGTTGATCTGTTTGAGGATCGCAACACTTATCCGCTCGCCGGATATATCAATACCGCAGGATGTCTTGCCTATAAAATTTAGCATTACTGATTAACCCTTAACTCATCAATTTTTATAATATGGGGCGAACTACCGCCAACCGTTATGTCGGCTTCGACATGAGAAGCATAGCCTTTCGATGTCGTACTCGTTGCGTCAACGGTAAGATTTGGCAAAGTACCTGAAACGGCAACACTGTAGTTACCGCCGCCGAAAGCAGTACCCGCAAAACCCATCGTCCATGCCGAATTGGCTCTTAGCTCTGCAAATGCCGCGTTAAGACCGGCTTCTGCGATCGACCGGGACTCGGCGGCATAGATATAATTCTGCATGAGCAGTATCTCTTCGGTGTTCAGTTGCAGCATTCCTATCACAATGGTAGAAAGCAGTGCTATCGTAAAGATAACAATAAGTGTCACTGAACCGTTATGTCTTTGTCTGTCAGTCATAAGCAACAAGTTTCAAGTTATAGCTTAACGAGTTTTGCTATACCGCACGCGCAGTACTAAACGCACTCAAAGCCGTTATAGATTCTATCGTCATAATAGAGGGGATGATTATCGAACTTTTCGATTATTGCAAAGACACATTAAAAAACTCCGAGACTCAAATATGCACCGTTTGCAAGCAGTCAATGGCGGTCTTATCGGCGGTTTCATGTAAAAAACCTTTGGGTTTGATGACGTCGAAACAAGGTCCTATAACCAATAGTTATTTTCAACATATCCGTCGGATCTTACGGCATGAGCGATCCGCCGCTTGCGGGATCCTGCGCAATTCCAATTGTGATCATCCGGGACTCCTGGGAGGCGGTCAGCGAAAACTCGCTGGTTCCGCTGTTACCGCTAAGTGACTGCTTTATATATCCTGCACCGCCGGAGACAGAGTCAGCGTTGCCGCCGCCACTGGCTGGTGTTACTGCGACCGTCATAGCTATCCACTTCTTTTTACCGGCCATAGAAAACTCGCCCGTACCGGTAGAACCAGCCGAGAACAGATTTTCATAGGCGGCCCCACTGACCACCTTACCGGCGGAGTCGTCCTGGAATATCGGGGTTGTCGCGGGCGGCCAATATGTAGATAACTGTGCGTTACCTTCGGCACCATACATACGGAGGATGAGGCATTTGTCAACTGATGTTGTGATCGAAGGTGCGATAGGTTTGAAACTGTCACCTTTGTCATTACCTGACGCGTTGATCGGATTGGCTGTGTCGACCCCGCTGATCCGGTGAATGATGCCAATGGATCTTTTCGATGAAGCGACCTCCCATGTATATGTCGCAGGTTCCGAATTGCCGATCTTCCAGAATGAAGCAAAGTGAATATTTCCAGCGTTTTCTATGTCGTTGATCTGCGTCCAGCCAGTGGGAATTATTTTGAATATCGCGCCGCCTTCCAAAACGATCTGCGCCAGATAGAGATCGCCGTCGGGGCAAATCGAAGGCATGCTTATTGTAATCTTTTTGCCTCCGCTGATTTCTTTGGTTATCTCCATGGCCTCGGTCGTACTGCTACCGGAACTGGCATCCATCGTAATTGCGGTATGGCCTGCCAAACCTGGATCATCGTTTGTGATATCGCCTTCGTCAAATGCTCCGAGACGCAGTATAATAGCATTATCAACATCAGTAGTCACTGACGGGCTTGTCGGCGTAGAACTTGAACTGCCGCCGAATGTATATGTATTAATTGGGTCCGCTGGATCATGACCGGTAAACCGCATCATCCAAGCGTAGGCTTGCTCGGGGCCTGTCCATGTAAACTGGTGAGTGGGCGATTCTGATTGTCTTGCCATCTTCCACCAGGCACCCAATGAAACTCGGCCCACATAATTACCTGTATTGATTCTTGTCCAGCCCCCGCCTGACGGCGGTGAAAGCGATACCGATGTGCTTGCATCTGTGGCAACTGCGGTTATCAAGAGATCGTCTTTATTGGTACCGGCTGGAGTGGAAATCGTGATCGATGTAGTATCGATACCTGCCTTGGCTTCGGTGAATTCCCTGTACCTGAGAATATTAGCCAACTGTGCGATCTCGGCGGCACTTAGGGCGTAGTCATAAACACGGATGTCGTCGAGGAAACCGTACCAGTTTTCATTGGAGGTTTTGTTTGACCATGCACCGATCACGGCAGCTTTGGACAGGGCATTTTCCGGTATTCCGTAGACTGTAATTGGCATGTCAACGGCGTCAATGTATATATGGACGTCTGATCCGTCCCAGGTGGCAGCTACATGATGCCATGTATCCCTGATCCAGTCGCCTGCCGCTGTTTTGGCCCCTTTGCCATTACCGCCTACGTCGATATAGAGTCGCGCAGAATCTCCGCGGTCAACTCCAAACCATATCTCCTGCTCGGCGGAATAGATGACCGACCATTTGCTGCTGCCTGTAGCCGGACCGGTGTCTTTGGCCCAACCGGTTACCGTATAGTTGCCCGTGGGGCAGTTGCCGATCCCATCTATG
>DRGS01000016.1 GCA_011053245.1 Phycisphaerales bacterium | reverse complement strand
CAATGCTTTTGAATTGCCGGGCAAACTGTTGTCCCGCTCAAAGTGGCATCTACCGTAATCTGCGCACCCTTGTTCGTCACCGGCGTAAGCTTGTTGCGATGTTAACAGAAGTGAAGAATCGAGTTCATGGGATTGTCGATCGGCTTTTCCCCGGTTTTCTCAACGAGAGCAAATGCGGCATAGTACCGTTTACACAAAGCTCTTTGTACTTGATGGAAGATCGCTTCAGTCCCAAGCAGGTTCGTCGTCGCAAACGCGAAAAGCTCATTGAAATTCTGAAACGATTCGGCACTTCCAAGGCTGAAGAGACTGCTTTTAAGCTTCAGCAATATGCTGCCCGGGTTCTTCATACACCGGTTGAGTACGTCGATACTTTGCAACTTTCCCTGGCTCAGCATGTCAAACATATAAGGTGCTTGCAAGAATGCGTTGCTCAGCTGGAAAAGGAAATTGCCGTGAATCTGGCACAAACCCAGGGCGCATTTCTGACAAGTTTCAGGGGAATTGGTATTGTTCTGGCAGCCGGAGTAACTGCTGAAATTGGGGATCCGAATGAACAGAAACCATTAAACAACTTAGTCTCATACTCAGGCATCATCCCCAGAGTTAAACAAACCGGTGGTACTGATGGCAAAACCTATACCGGTAAAGTTGCCAAGCGCTGCAATCGTATTTTGAAAGATTATGTTGTCCAATCGGCACATCACATGGGTTTGCATGGCCCTGAGGATCTGATGACCGATCACAAACGCCGAGATGCATCCGGTCAACATGCCGACTTCGGCATTGGCCGTCGGTATCTACGTACGGGAATGAGTTTAATGCGAACGTCTCAAATTTACCTGCCACCCTGGCTGAGAAAAGCAGATGCTACACTGGAAGAACGGGCTGGTTATTACTTGATGATTTGGCCTAAATTACGTGAAAAATGGGTAAAATTCGGGGCGCTTGAAGTCGCCTTTGCCAAAGATCGGCCCTTGGGTCTATGGCGCCAAATGGTACAGGAATTATATGATATAAAGCTTAAATTATAAGCCCGACTCAAACTGGACTTAACCTTTGCGGTTAAAGGTTTTCGATGTTTCGGCGGACAGGATGGCTTTAGATTCCTGTCGCAATGCTCCACAAATAGATGGATGTCATTGACGGCTCAGGCAAGAGTGCCAACCCTGTCCGTCCGAACTCTTTATTATGGCTCTAAGGTACTCTGATCCTTGGAACATCCAAGAGGTCTAGTTATACCAGGTTGCCAAAGTCGGGCACTAAGGATAGGGTTTACCACCTGTTATGCTGAACTTCGAATATCTAAAACTGAGATGGCTGAGACCGGTTCAATGAAGTTTTAAAAAAACCGGCATAGACCGGCACAGGAGGAGTGTTGCCTAAAAAAATTGAAAAAAAAAGCTTGACTTTACCCTGGTACTCTTGCCTTCATCGACACCGGCCTATCAGTTGAATGTATAGCAGATAAGGTTCCCGAATCAATCAAATTTTGGGGCTTCAAATCTTCACCCTTCAAGGCAGTAATCGCAAATTTTCGTTCCAGGGGCCAGACCGCAAGATATGGGATTTCCCGACCTCCGTTCAGGCATGTTGGTGAGGGGGGCGCTACTTTTTCAACTCATCCCTAACAGCTATGCCCAACTTTTCTAATGTTAGCGGCTTCTTTATGTATTGGCCTGCACCCAATTTTTGAGTTTCCTTCACGTCATCTGTTTCAGCGAACCCACTGGCTATGACAGCCTTTTGGTTAGGATGCTTCTTTATTATTCTTTTGTATGTCTCACGACCACTTATTCCTGGAGCCATAATCATATCAAGCAATATTAAATCCACTGTATGTTCCTTCAAATATTCAACAACTTCCTCGCCACTGGAAACGGCTTTAGCTTTATAGCCAAGCTTATTTAGCATATAACAGGATATCTCTCTTTGGCTTTCCACATCATCGACAACCAGGATAGTTTCTCCGTTTCCTTTGTAGTCTTTAATGGGTATGGACAAATCTTTGTCTGATAACTCATCTCTGGTTATTGGAAAATACAATTCAACGGTTGTGCCGTTCTTATCACTTATCACATCTAAATACCCTTTGAGGTCTTGTACAACATTCCATACAACAGCCATCACCAAAGAACCGCTGAACTTAAATGCCATAGTTGAAAACTTCTTGCTTTCTCCTGAGTTTGAAAAACTTGAAGGTTTTCACCCTACGGTTACGATCAAGACCAACCTTGATACCGCTTTATTTAACATAAGCGGTTCTGACGCTCATCTCAGAAAGGTTGTAATGAACTTAGTCTCGAACGCTGCGGAGGCTATTGAGGGAAGCGGCAATGTTATCATATCGACCATGAACCGTTATATAGATAGACTTATAAGAGGTTATGATGATGTAAAAGTGGATGAATATGCCGTATTGGCTGTATCAGACGATGGTCCGGGAATATCACCAGATGACCTTGAGAGGATGTTCGAGCCGTTCTATACCAAGAAGGTAATGGGTAGAAGTGGTACAGGTTTGGGGCTGGCTGTTGTATGGAATGTTGTACAAGACCTCAAAGGGTATTTAGATGTGATAAGT
>DRGS01000015.1 GCA_011053245.1 Phycisphaerales bacterium | reverse complement strand
GTGGGGATGTTGAGGGCGATGAAATTGTGCCATTCATCCTCGACCTCGGGGCCATAAGCGATGTTGAAACCCATCCTGCCGAATATTTCGAGAAGCTCGCTGACGGTCTGGGATATGATGTGGGTTTTGCCTAAACGGCTCGGTTCGGCGGGGAGAGTTACATCGACGATGGGTTTGGCTTTTTGGCCGGTGTCGCCGAGCTTGGCTTTTAATTTTTCAAAAGCTGCGGTGATCTCTTTTTTGGTTTTGTTGGCGAGCTGGCCGCCCTGGCGTTTATCTTCGGGGGGGGAGCTTGCCTATCTGGCTGAGCATGCCGGTGACGAGTCCCTTGCGTCCGAGGTACTTAATGCGAAAAACTTCAAGCTGGTCGGCATCGGTTACCTGCATTAACGCTTGGGATGCTTCTTCTCCGATTTTTTTGAAATTGTCAAGCATGTCATCCTAACAGAGCTTAGGCGGCGAAAATTTCAACGACAAACGCGAAACGTTAGAGTGCCGCTTTGGCTTGTTCGACGATCGTGTCGAAAGCGGCGGGGTCGGCAATGGCGATCTCGCTTAGCATCTTGCGGTTAAGCTCGATGTTTGCTTTCTTTAGACCGTTGATGAACTGGCTGTAGCGGATGCCTCTCTGAACGCAGGCGGCACTGATCCGGATGATCCATAGTCCGCGGAAATCGCGTTTTTTGAGTTTGCGACCGATGCGTGCGTTTACGTTTGCGCGAGTCTGGCCCTGTATTGCGAGACGATAACATCTGCCTGGTGCGCCGCGATGGCCTTTGACTGCTTTTAGGGTTCTTTTGTGTGCTCTGCGCCTTGCGGCACCTTTTCTTACTCTTGGCATATCAGCTTTCCTTTCGTTTGTATGTTTCTATTGACCCGCTGCGGCAGCTGATAGAAGCCGGGAAGCAAGTATATTCAATTATGGTTAGCCCTTACCGAGCGACCTCTTTGCTACTTTTGCGAGCAAGCCCGAAATGATTGACGTAGAGCCGATGCGGCGACGACGTCTTGCGTTCTTTGTGCTCATGAGGTGACTTCCGTTTGCGCGGCGGCGTTTTACCTTACCGCTGCCGGTAATCTTGATCCTCTTTGATAAACCTTTGTGTGTCTTCTGCTTTGGCATCTGAATCTTTTTCCTTAGTTACAATTATCGCTACTAATTTCTGTTATTGATACAAGCCGAGTAATATACCCTAAATCGGCGAACGGGTCAACTACAAAATGCAGATTTTTCGCAAAATGCCGCTGTTGAGGGCAAAACCGGGTTTTTTGGCACAAAAAAGCCCTGCCATCGCTGACAGGGCTATTCGTTACATCGTGTCTAATTTTAGGCTTGGACAGGGGTTACATTGTTTGCACATGGACCCTTTTTGCCTTCACCAACTTCGTACTCGACCTTTTGATTCTCATCGAGTGTCGCATAACCTTCGACCTTAACCTCTGAATGATGTACGAACAAATCGTTGCCACCATCGTCTGGGGTGATAAAACCGAAACCTTTGCTTGCATTAAACCACTTTACTGTACCTGTACTCAACTTAATACTCCTTGGTCTGCTACAGACCCTTTAACTTACCTCTCAATCATATTTAGTCAAACTCTGCCCTCGAGAGGTGAGAGGACACGCCCAACAAAAAACTAATTATCGCTATGGAGCAGGATAGTTCAAGAAAAAAATTGGAAAAATACAAAAAAAATTAAAGTCTTCTATTTATACTCCAATAAACGGGGTTCTTCGGTGGTAAAATACGCCTTTTTGCTTTACAATCAGGCAATAATCGTAGATAATGGCGGGTATGCAGTTGTAGTTCGTAATGTAAAATTAAGGATCAGGCGGTTATGGCGAAAGAAATGAATAAAGAACAGCGACTGGCCTATGATAAGGCTCTTGCAAAGATCGAAGAGGCAGGAAGGGGAAATAGCGAATCGCTTGACTTGAGTTATATGAGGTTGACAGCATTGCCTCCTGAGATAGGTAAGCTGACAAATCTGAAAACATTGAGCCTTTATGGCAACCAGCTGGCAGCATTGTCTCCTGAGATAGGCAGGCTGACAAATTTGCAAATGCTAAATTTTGGCGGCAACCAGTTGACTGCTTTGCCTCCTGAGATATTCACTCTGACAAAGTTACCGGAACTGTATCTTCATGGCAACCAGTTGACAACATTACCTCCTGAGATATCCAAGCTGATAAATCTGCAAGGACTGAACCTTGACGGGAACCAGTTGGCAGCATTGCCTGCTGAGATAAGCAAGCTGACAAATCTGCAAACACTGAGTTTTGACAAAAACCAGTTGACAGCATTGCCTCCTGAGATGGGCAATTTGAGCAATCTGCAAAGGCTGGGCCTTGAAGACAACCAGTTGACAGCGTTGCCTCCTGAGATGGGCGAGCTGACAAATCTGGAAACGCTGGAGCTTGGCGGCAATCCCCTTGAATCGCCGCCGTCGGAAATAGTTAAGCAGGGGACGGAAGCGATATTGGCGTATTTGCGGGAAAAGAACGAAGAAGAGCGGCGGGCCTATGACAAGGCTCTTGCAAGGATCGAAAAGGCGGCAAGGGAAAACAGCGAATCGCTTGACTTGAGTAGTATGAAGTTGACAGCATTACCGCCTGAGATAGGCAAGCTGACAAACCTAAAAGAACTATATCTTTATGATAACCAGTTGACAGCATTGCCTCCTGAGATAGGCAAGCTGACAAATCTGCGTACTCTGAACCCTTACGATAACCAGTTGACAGCATTGCCTTCTGAGATTGTCAAGTTGAAAAACCTGACAGAACTTTGGCTGTACAACAATAAACTAACCTCTCTGTCCGCCGAGGTTTGCCAATTAATAAACCTGACAACGCTTTTTCTGGGCGCCAATAATCTAACCTCTGTGCCCGCCGAAATCGGCCAATTAATAAATCTGACAGGACTTTATCTGAGCCCCAATAAGCTGTCCTCTGCGCCCGCCGAAATCGGTCAATTAAAAAATCTAACAGAACTTTTTCTGGGCGGCAATAATATGACTTCATTGCCCACCGAAATCGGCCAATTGAAAAGACTGACAGAACTTTATCTACAGGACAACAATCTGGTCTCTTTGCCTACCGAAATCAGGCAATTAAAAAAGTTGAAAGGACTTTATCTTCAAGGCAATGACGAGTTGGGGATACCTCCTGAAGTACTTGGTTCCGAGTATGATGAAGAAGAAGAGCCAGCGAGACCGGGGGATATTCTTGAGTATTATTTTCGGCAGCGAAGTGAAGCGAGGCGCGAACTTCGAGAGGCTAAGATTTTGCTGGTCGGTCAGGGTGGGGTGGGTAAGACATCATTGGTTAAACGGCTTATCGATGACGATTATGACCCGGAAGAGCTAATGACCGAGGGGATCAATATCAGGGACTGGAAAGTTGCAGGCAGGCGCAGGAAAGGCAAGAAAAGCCCACAAATAAAGTTGAATGTGTGGGATTTTGGCGGGCAGGAGATAATGCATGCTACGCATCAGTTCTTTTTGACGAAGAGGAGTTTGTATGTATTAGTATTGGATGCGCGCAAAGGAAAGAACGAAAGCAATATACAGTACTGGCTCAAGATCATTCAAAGCTATGGTGGGGATTCGCCTGTACTTATCGTTACTAACAAGTGTGATGGCGGGCATCTGGATTTGAATGAAAACCGTCTGATGAAAGACTATGCGCCGAATATCAAGGGATTTTTTAATATATCCTGTCAAAAAGGCGATGGGATAAAGGAGCTTAGAGCGGCGATAAAGAAGCAAATCAATGGTCTCGGGCATGTCTATGATGAGGTGCCTGAAAGCTATTTTAATGTAAAGCATAAATTAGAGGAGCGTACAGAGAGTGAAGATTTCATCGATACTAAGGATTTCCGTAAACTGTGCCGCAAGCATAAGATCACCAAAGAGAGTGAGCAGAATTTACTGCTTCGCTTTTTGCACGATCTTGGCAATGTGCTGAATTTCGGCGATCCGAAGGATCCGTATCATCTGAGAGATACCAATATACTTAATCCTGAGTGGGTGACCGAAGGTGTGTATAAAATCATTAACAACAAAGAACTGATGGACAATGGGGGCGTGTTAGAGTGGGGGATGATCGGGAAAGTTCTTAATGACCCCAAAAGATATCCAACGGAACGGCATGAGTTTATTGTAGATATGATGCGGAAGTTTGAGTTGTGCTTTGATTTTCCGGATGGACACGGCAGACGAGTGCTGATACCAGAGTTGTTAGGTGAAAATGAGCCGGAACTTGGCTGGGATTATGATAAGTCGCTAAACTTTGAGTATCATTATAAGGTTTTGCCGAGCGGTTTGATATGCCGGTTTATTGTGCGTATGCATCATAACCTGACGAAAGAACACATATATTGGCGAAGCGGTGTAGTGTTAGCTATTGATGGGAACGAGGCACTAATCCGGGCGGATGTCGATAAGGGGGTGGTTTTTATATCGGTTAAGGGCAATCTTGAGGGCAGGAGGAGGGCGCTGGCGGTTATACGGAATTCATTTGATGGTATTCATGCGACGATCCCAAAACTTGGAGTAAAGCAGATGGTGCCGCTTGCGGGTGAGGAGGGGGTGGTCGTTGATTATGAGCATCTTATCAAGCTGGAAGAGGCTGGGCAGGTGGATTATTGGCCGGTGGGCGCTCAAGAGTCGTACAGGGTAAAGGATCTGCTGGAGGGAGTAGATATACAGGGCTTTGATGTGTTCCTATGCCATAACAGCAGGGACAAGGAGGCTGTTAAAAAGATCGGCAAAGAGTTAAAGGCGCGAGGGCTTAAGGTGTGGCTTGACGAGTGGGAACTTCGGCCGGGGCTTTCATGGCAGCGGGAATTGGAAAAGCAAATTGAAAGTGTTAAGTCGGCAGCGGTATTTGTAGGAGACAGCGGAATTGGTCCATGGCATGGGCCAGAGATAGACGCCTTTTTGCGTGAATTCGTGAATCGCGGATGTCCTGTGATACCGGTTATACTTGAAGATTGTGAGAGGAAGCCAAAACTGCCGGTATTTCTTCGAGGTATGGGGTGGGTAGATTTTCGCAAGGATGAGCCCGACCCTATGGATCAGCTTGTTTGGGGTATTACGGAGGAAAAAAAATGTCGGAACAAATAATCGCTGTTATTGTTGGGGCTGTGATCGGTTCTTTGAGCAGTTTGGTTACAGCTTTGTTTCTTTTTGATCTATCGAATCGAAAACGCAAGAAATCCATTCGGGCCATCGCCGCTGCTGAAGTGACTGCAATAATGGAAAAGGCTCAGCGGTACATTGACGAGCAAAGCGATAGGGAAGAACTATCGGCGTCAAGCCCTATGTTGACCTCGATAGCATCTGAGATCGGGCTTTTATCCAGCAAACAGGTAATCGCTTTTCGCAGGACCGTTACTCTCGATATGGAAATGCGCAAAACAGGGAATAAAGAAAAAGCACAGATGGCGATATCGGCCTGCAAAGAAGCTTTGAATGTGATAGGCAAATAAATAGGTGTTTTTTTGCGGTTTGTTCATTGGGTGTTGATGGGGAAGGTTCATTGAAATTGTGGGGTCAAGATCGCAGCCTGCGCTGGAATGACAAAAGGGAAATCAACCACACGGCCAAGCATCAGTCTTCGCTAAAGCTACGACTCGACAGGCATCTTGACCGTGTCACCAGTTTTCAGTTTTTAGATGACCGTATGCGTCGTCATTTCAGTGTGGTGACTACCATTGTCATTCTTCTGCCTAACATCTTCGCCGGTCGTTCGATCTTTGCCTTGTCCTCAAGTGTCACCACGATCTCTGCCATGATCTCGTGTCCCCGCTCTATGTGGGTCATCTCACGTCCTCGGAATAGCATTGTGAACTGGACCTTATGGCCCTTTTCGAGGAACCTGATGGCGTGGTTTACCTTGATGTCGCGGTCGTGGTCGTCGATCTTTGGACGGAGCCTGATCTCCTTGAGAGTAGTAACGTGCTGCTTTTTGTGCGACTGCTTATGCTTGCGTTTCTGTTCGTATAGCCACTTACCGTGATCCATCATCCTGCATACGGGCGGCTCGGCGTTCGGGGAGACCTCGACCAGGTCGAGAGATGCTTCTTTGGCCATGGTCAACGCATCTCTTGTAGGGATGATGCCTACCTGCTCGTTCTTGTCGTTGATGACCCTGACGGGAGTGACGCGGATCCTTTCATTGATTCTTAAATTCGGCTTTGCGATGCTATATCACCTTACCTTTCTGAAATTAAACAATTCAAAATTCAGACGTTGTCGCCTTGTCGGCGATCTTAGTCTTTACGATATCAATAAATTCATCGACCAAAAGCGTTTTCGAATCCTTGCTGCCGCGGATCCTTACGCTTACCTGATCTTGCTGGGCTTCTTTGGGGCCGACGACGACCATATACGCTGGTTTCTCCGTATGTGCCTTTGCGATCTTGGCTCCGATCTTTTCGCTTGACATGTCCGCGGTGCATCGCAAGCCGGCTTCTTTGAACCTCTTGACAAGCTGGCCCGCATATTCGGCGGTCTTGTCACTGATCGGCAGTACCCGAACCTGCTCCGGAGCCAGCCATACCGGCAGGTTGCCGCCGTAATGCTCCAGTAGTATTCCCATGAACCTTTCGAGCGAGCCTAAGATGGCGCGATGTATCATTATCGGGGTTTTTTCGGTATTGTCAACGTCGGTGTATACGAGTTTGAACCGCTCTGGCATGGCGAAATCCAACTGGATCGTGCCGAGCTGCCATGATCGCTTGAGGCAATCTTCAATATGGAAATCGATCTTGGGGCCGTAGAAGGCTCCGTCGCCTTCGTTCAATTCGTAGTCGATACCCTTGTGTTCAAGAGCGGCTTTGAGAGCGTTTGTCGCGGTTTCCCATGTCTCATCGGAACCGATATGCTTTTCGGGCATTGTCGAAAGCTCGATGTGATAGTCGTTAAACCCGAAGGCTGAGTAGAGGTCCTGGACGAGGTTGATAACGCCGACGATCTCGCTTTCGATCTGGTCGGGGGTGCAAAAGATGTGGGCATCGTCCTGGGTAAATTGCCGGACCCTTACAAGGCCGTGCATCTGGCCGCTGGATTCGTAACGGTGTACCAAGCCAAGCTCGCCCATGCGGATAGGAAACTCGCGGTAGGAATGTTTTGTCGATTTATAAACGAGCAGTCCGCCGGGGCAGTTCATCGGTTTGATCGCGTAGGTGATCTCGTCGACGGTGGTGAAGTACATGTTCTCTTTATAGTTCTCCCAGTGGCCGCTCTTATGCCACAAATCTTCCTTGAGCATGATAGGAGTTTTGATCTCGTCATATCCGTAACGCTGGTGGACGGACCGCCAGAAATCGATGATGGCGTTCCAGATGATCATTCCCTTTGGATGCAGGAAAGCGAAGCCAGGCCCCTCATCATGAAAACTGAAAAGGTCGAGCTGTTTGCCGAGGAGTCGGTGGTCGCGTTTCTTCGCTTCTTCAATCCGGTCCAGATGGGCTTTGAGAGCTTTCTTATCGTGCCATGCGGTGCCGTATACGCGTTTTAACATTTTTTCGTTGGCGTCACCGTGCCAGTATGCACCGGCGACGCTCATGACCTTGAAGCTGCCTATCTTGCCGGTACTCGGGACGTGTGGGCCGCGGCAAAGATCCTCGAAATGCTGACCCTGGGAGTAGAAACTCATTACGTCGCCGTCTGCGCGGTGGATGTTTTCGGTTTTGTATTTGTCGCCGGCTACTCGCTCGATGGCGGCCTGGCGTGTCATCTCGATCCGCTCGAAAGGGATGTCGGCTTTGATGATCTCAGCCATTTTCTTCTCTATCCGCTCGAAGTCCTCCGGGCGAATGGGTTCGTCGAGATCAATGTCGTAATAGAAACCGTCGCGGACTGTCGGGCCGTAGACCAGTTTTGCCGCGGGCCATATACTCAGGATAGCCTCTGCCATGACGTGCCCGCAGCTATGGCGGATGATTTCGAGACCCTCTTCGTTTTTACTGGTAATGATCGTCAGTTCGCATTCGCCGCTGACAGGCGTTGACATATCCGCTAACTCGCCGTTGATGCGGCCGCCGAGCGCTGCCTTTGCTAATCCCGGGCCAATTAATACCGCAAAACCTCCTACGGTCGTCCCGTCAGGCGCTTCTAATATCTTCCCGTCAGGAAGTTTAACTTTTGCCATATTCAAACCCGAATAACCCTAAATCCTTTCGCTCATTGCAGTTCTGAAACCTCATGTTTTAAGTATACAGCCATTATTGCTGATGTCAAGGGGTCAAATGCAATATTTCCAAAGGTTTATCGCATAATTGGATTAACCCAAAAAAAAACACTATATTCCCCATTTTGTTCTTGCCAATTGAGTATTTAGGCGTATAATTGAGAGTGACCGTGTATACTGAAAATGGAAGGGAGCAATTTATGGATGTTAATTTAGTTCTTTTCAAGAAGGATGGTTCGACAAGGGCTTTTCCATTGTCGGGTTCGGTTACTGTCGTCGGGCGTCGTCAGGACTGCGATCTCTGCATACCGCTGATGATAGTTTCCCGCAGGCACTGTGAGATCGGTGAGGATAAGGATCAGTTGGTGTTGCGGGATCTTGGTTCGCGAAACGGGACTTTTCTTAACGGTCAGCAGGTAAGTCAAGGGTACATCAACCCGGGCGACAGTCTGCGGGTCGGGCCGCTTGACTTTGCTGTGCAGATCAACGGTGAACCTGCGGACTTAGGATCCAGTGGTGAGTCCATTGTCCGTCCGCCGAAACATACCCGACAGCGAAAGATC
Source organism: Phycisphaerales bacterium (assembly GCA_011053245.1). The sequence goes on along the minus strand of DRGS01000015.1, from coordinate 10,644 downwards.
GATAAGGTGGTAAGCGAAGCCCAGGAATTTGCCGGACTTGACGATATGGGTACTATCCAGGGTCAGGACGCAGCCGAGATACTTGAAGGCTTAGAGGACGCGGAAAACTAACAACAACAGCCGGTGCATTGGAAAGGTTCGCGCTGCGGGCCGTATCACTTTCAACTGCTTGTCGGAAATTCCAACGAAAGTCATGTAGCACCTATGCAAAAAAATAAAATTGAAATCATACACGAAGATGATGATCTGATCGTAATCAACAAACCGTCGGGCATATCCGTTACCTCTGACCGCAGCGGCAAGGAAAGCCTCCTTACCGTTCTGGCCAGGCAGGTAGCTGCCGGGACCGACCTTCGATTGATCCATCGGCTTGACAAATTCACTTCGGGTGTAATGCTCGTCGCTAAGAACCTGCCGACCCAAAGCAAATACTCGAGCATGCTGGAAAAGCGATTGATAAAGAAAACGTATCTTGCCCTTGCAAGCGGAGCTATCTTTGCCGAAAGCGGAACCATTGACGTAGGGCTGGCGCGGAACCGCCAAAACGACCGTGTGATGCGGATCGACCGCAAACGCGGTAAGCCGGCTATAACGCATTGGAAGCAGTTGGCGGATTTCGGGATATGTTCGCTATTGGCGGTTTCGCCGGTTACGGGCAGGACGCACCAGATACGCGTCCACCTTGCAAGCGTTGATATGCCGCTGGTGATCGATCCGCTGTACTCGGCTACGCGACCGGTCATGCTGTCGGATGTAAAGACAAAATATCGTTTGAAAAAAGGTCAACCAGAAAAGCCGCTAATGGACCGGCTGACGCTGCATGCGTATCAGATCGAGATACCCGGCGACGAAGAGTCCAGCCCCCCTGCCGTTTACGTCGCAAAGTTAGATAAGAAATTCGTCGCCACAATAAAGATGCTCACCAAGCACAACATCAACGGCCCCGATGCATTCAAGGATCCCGACACTCTCCAAAAAATCCTCACCGCCGAAACGGGGGCGCTAATAGGCACTAAGAGTAATTAATAATGGAAAGAGCCAAACAAAAAATCAGATTGCATATCCTGGTTCCCTTGGGTTTCGCACTGGTAATTCTTTTAGCAATTTCTATGTTTTTAGTTCACCTGCTCCATATGCGGCGTATCAATGACCATACACAGGAACATCTTTCCAGTGCGAAGAACCTGTTTGAAATGAAACTGAGCGAGGATGCCCAGTTATTAAGTGGACTTATAAATTTTATACAACGGGACAAGAACCTTCAAGATGCATGGCTGGCGAAAGACAGAGAAGCACTGCTCAAATATACATTACCTGTTTTTGACAATATTCGCACAAAACACAATACTACACACTTTTATTTTCATGGTCTGGATAGAGTCAACTTCCTGCGTGTTCACAATCCGCCAAGACACTCCGATCACATAGACAGGTTTACGATGGCCGGCGCCGTAAATGACCGTAAGCTAACCTGGGGGATTGAACTGGGGGCATTAGGTACATTTACATTACGAGTTGTGTCTCCATGGCAAATCGACGGCAAACTTGTCGGTTATATTGAGTTGGGCGAAGAAATCGAGCACATCACAGTCAAAATTTCAGAATTACTTGGCATAGAGCTTTGTTCGGTCATCAATAAATCATATCTGGATCGTAACAAATGGGAAGAGGGGATGAAGATGCTGGGACGCAGGTCGCACTGGGACCAGTTTCCCGGTTTTGTTATTTCCAACAAGACTTTTGACAAGTTACCGCCAGTATTGAGCAAATACTTGGAAGAACTGGAATCATGCAAAGAAGAAGAACGTCCTACTAATATGCTTGAGATAGTAAGCGATGATCATCATTATCAAGGACGTTTTTTCCATCTGATAGACGCGGGCAATCAAGACGTAGGTGATATTATAGTTATTGCTGACATTACGAAAGCAATCTCTGAGCTTCGAATATTCTCAATTATATTGACTTTGTCCTGCATCATAATCGCTTTATTGCTACTTGGCTTCTTCTATTTCTATCTTGGACGAATAGAAAACAAACTTACACATTCTTACAACGAAATACAGGACGAGATAGCTCATCGCGAGCAGGCATATATGGAAGTAGCAAATATTGCAAAGTTTCCAAGTGAAAACCCCCATCCTATTTTGCGTATCAGCAAAGACGGTGAAGTATTATATAGCAATGAAGCAGGCAAGCTATTACTCGCCCAGTGGAACTCTGAGGTAGGGAAAACAGTACCTGAGAAATGGCACAACTTAATTGTCCAAGCCTTTGCGTCCGGGAAAGGTAAGGAGGAGGAGGAGGAGGAAGTAAACAACCGAGTCTTTTCGATCTCTATCACCCCGGTAAAAGAAGCCGGATATGTAAATTTATATGGCAGGGATATCACAAAGCGCAAGCAGGCTGAGGATGAATTACTTCGATATGCAAGTATAGCGTCCAGTTCAAGTGATATGATGGCGTTCATGGATACTGACTTTGTCTACCTTGCCGCTAACAAGGCATATCTGACGGCATTTGGCATGACTAAGGATCAAGTCGTTGGGCACACCGTTTCCGAAGTTTTTGGTGAAGAGTTCTTTGAGGCTACCATAAAGCCCCACGCCGAACTTTGCCTGGAAGGCAATGAGGTTTACCACGAGGATTGGTTTCAGTTTCCGGTTTATGGCTTACGGTTCATGTCTATCAGCTATTCCCCATTTATTGGTCCGAATGGGGATATAAAGGGTTTCGTTGTCAACGGCCAGAACATTACCAATCGCAAAGAGGCCGAGGAAAAAGAAAAGCAGCACCATGCAGAGCTTGCTCATGCTTCCAGAGTAAACTCGATAGGTGAAATGGCATCGAGCCTTGCGCATGAGATCAACCAACCCCTGTTCGTCATGCAGGCACAGGCAGAAAGAAGTTCAAAACTGCTTAAAACCGGCAGCCCAAACATTGATACTGTAATTGATAAAATGCAAATTATCATGAAACAAGCGGACCGTGCGGAAAAGATAATATCACGTATCAGAAAGTTTGTCAGGAAAGGGAAATCTGTAAAACAAAAAGTTTCTCTAAATGCATTAATTAATAATTCTCTCGACCTGCTTCAGATAGAGATAAAACATAATAAGATTGAACTTCAACTGGATCTGTCAAAAGATAACCTTGAGGTAAATACAGATCCGGTGCAGATCGAGCAGGTTATCGTAAATTTGATCAGTAATGCCATAGAAGCCTTAGATGATATCCCGAAAGACGAACGTCAGATCTCGATCAGATCATCTTTGGCAGGAGAAAATGCAGAAGTAAGAATAAAGGATAACGGTTCCGGGATGAGCCCTGAAGAGATACAAATCGCTTTCGATTCATTTTATACTACAAAATCTTATGGATTGGGGATAGGATTGTCGATAAGCAGAACAATAATAGAATCACAGGGTGGAAGGATCGGTTTAGAGGCCAATGCCGACAAAGGCGTGACTTCTTACTTTACATTGCCTGTAAATAAAGCTGATCAACAGATCGCAGTTTAGGGAGAGTAAAATGCAGGAGCAAGCGGTAATTTCTGTAGTAGACGATGACGAAGCAACCAGAGATGTTATATGCGAGATGGTAGAGGCTATGGGATTAAAAGTTAATCCTTTCGTTTCAGCAGAAGATTTTTTACAGAGATACACCAAGAATCAATTGGAGTGCATGGTTCTCGATGTTCGTATGCCCGGGCTTAGCGGAATGGATCTGCTGGCCAAACTGACTGATGAAGATATTTACATCCCAACTATAATTATAACCGGACACGGTGATATACCTATGGCAGTCGAAGCTGTAAATATGGGAGCTGTTGATTTTCTTGAAAAACCGTTTAGAGAGCAATCGCTATGGACGAGTATCCAAAAGGCTCTTGAAATCTGTAAAACGGCTCGGTCCTGCCGCCAAAGCCGAAATGAATTAAAAGAGGCACTGTCATGTTTAACTGAGCGTGATATAGCTGTTTTGAAACTGCTTATAGAGGGAGACTCCGACAAACAGGTTGCACATAAACTGGATATCAGCCGCAGGGCTGTTGCATTTCACCGTTCACATATCACCGAAAAGACAGATTTTAACAGTATTATAAATTTGGCCACTTCAATAACAAAGCACGATATTGCATTGTAACATCACTTTTTAGCTTAATTTCAGAACAAACATCTTCGGCCCTACCAATTTGGTAGGCCCGCTACCAATTTAGAAGATGCCCTTTTCCCATAATTAGACGATAAAACCGTTAGCGTAATCTGTTATTTGGAGATATCGATCATGCTAAAAACCGCACTGGAACCAAAAGAGTTATTGCATGAACCGTCGGGAATACCGAACAGGCGGCTGACTACCTTTGCCTTTTCAAAAAAGGGCAATCATGCAACCGTAAACATCATCGGATGTTTTCAGCTTGAACCGGCCGTTGAAAGTTTTAAGTTTGTCAGGGGTACAATACGAGTCGGGGGTAAAAACTTTACCGTTTATGACAGACATGCAATGGACGGGATGCCTGCCAAAAAGATCACAGAAGAAACTTGTATCGTTCTGTTAGATAAAGATAGAATTCTTTGCCAGGAAGGTACGGCGATCATTGTTAATAATACTACCGAGTTGCTTTCCTTTATAGATGAACAACTTAAGTTATAATTACTCCGGAGATAAAATGGCTGGAGACGTAAACATCCTGATGGTCGAAGACAACCCCGGTCATGCGATACTCATTAAAAAAAGTCTCAGAGTCAGCGGTTTTGAAAACGATATTCAGCACTTTAAAGATGGCCAGGAAATTCTTGAGTTTCTGTTTAGTCATCATACTGCGTCCGATCTGTCCTTGTCAAGTTACATCATCCTGCTTGATATTTGTATGCCGAAGACAAATGGGATACAGGCGCTTAAACTGATCAAGAGCGATGAAATGCTCCGATCAATACCTGTGATAATGCTTACTACAACAGATGATGAGAAAGATATCGCTCTTTGTTATAAATACGGATGCAATGGTTATATTGTCAAATCTCCCGGACTTCCGAATATTCTTGAAGAACTCGATGCCATTCTACAGGTGGGCCGTGTAGCCGAGATCAATCTAAACTGAATTGCCACCAAGAGCATTCAATAGAGATTTACAAATCTCTCTGTACTGCAAGCATGATATAACTTTTATATGTGAATATTTGGAGATCGCATACCATTCCGCATAAAAAAATGCGCGTTTATACGCGGGATACACTTTTGTTTACAATAACTTATAGTCTTTGCAACGCGAAAACAAAAAATACCATTGGTATTAGATCGGATCGAACTCGATCTGTTCCATCCGCGAAATGTTGATCAGGTGCTGACCCGACAGGGTTCCGGTGTAGTCCCATATATCTACCCACTGCTTGCTGGGCTGTCCGTCAAAGTGAGTTACAACGCTCACAAGATCCGTCGCTTTTTCAATCGCCATTTCAAATTCATGGTCCTTACCGGTCGCCATAGAGATCTTGACCTTGACCATCTTTGCGTTCTCTGTCATCGTAAACCTTTCTGATATCAGTTTTTGTGGTACTTAAAATGTGTTGCTTAATATATCCGCCGGGATTATATATCCCCCTGACTCGACGGTCAAGGGCGGTTTGCGGTTTTGTCGGATTTACTTGATCTTCCTCAACATTTCCTTCCTGGCTTGAACGCGTAGTTTTGCGTTTTCATAACGTCTTTTTTCGTCCGCTGTTTCCGGCAATACAGCAGCAACGGCTGTGGGGCGTTTATTCTCATCGAGCGCGACAAAGGTAAGATGCGAAGTCGTAGCCGTAACCTGCTCGTGCTTGTAAGGGTCCTCCCGGATCACCCTGACGCCAACTTCCATTGAAGTACGACCGGCATAATTTACAGAGGCTTTTAAGACGACATGGTCACCGACATAGATCGGCTCTTTGAATATGAGCGAATCGATGCTTGCGGTCACCACCTCTTTGCCGCTGTGCCTTTGAGCAGCCATGGACGCGATCATATCGATCCATGCCATGATCACACCGCCAAAAGCGGTGCCATAAGGATTAGCCTGATGCGGCATCAAAAGGTACCTGCTCTCAACGCTGCTTTCGCCTGGTTTCTTGCCTTCCATTTTATACCTCACAAATCAAATCTTCTTCCATGTTGATATTTCTAAATCTGGACATTGCTGTTTTAAACTTCTTAGGCTTTCTTCTGATATTGGCGTACCACGCAAATTCACTGACTCTAATTTTGGGAATTTGGGTATCCATTCAATTGCTTTGTCGGTGATATCTGTTCCTGACAGTTCTAAATAGATTAATGAAGGCATTGAGGAAAGTTCCTGCACAGAAGCGTCTGAAATATATGTATCGCCCAGTCTTAATGATCTCAGATTCTTTAATTCGGTTAAATATTTTACTCCCTTGTCAGAAACATTTGTTTGAAGCAGGGAGAGTTCCTCTAAATTTTCCAGTTTTGCAATATCCTTAAGTCCCATGTCGGAGATCGGGCTAGCTGATAGATTAAGATGCCAAAGTTTCTTAAGATTTTGTAAGCCAGAGATGTCGCTTATATTTGTTCTAATTAAAAATATCACATTAAGGTTTTCAAAATTTGATAGATTTTTCAGGTACTGATCCTGATATGTGCTATACTCCATATGCAAAGATTTCAGTTTATCTAATTTTACACCTTCAAAACCTTTCCCGGTGATATGTGAGTAATTTAAGTTAAGAGAAATAAGATTTGAATATAAGTTTAGATTTTTCAGTTCTGTGTCAGTAACATCGGTACCAGCTAAATCCAACACTTCTATCTCTTCCGGGTTTTCGAGATAAGCTAACCCTTTGCCTGTTATCTCCGAGAAACTTAGATCTAAGACGCCATCTTCAATCACCACATTCTGTTTTTTCATATCAGAATCTTTTGCCCCGCCATTGTCTCTTTGGAACTCCACCTTAAATATTTCATCGCCCATGTAAGTGATTTCTATTTTTCCATTAGGTTTACGGGGAACTATATCTTTGAGAGTCACCTCAACCTTGTGATAGTCATAAATGCCTTCCGGCTCCTTAGGGGCCGAAAATAGATCCATCATAGCTTCAGCATCACTGTCGAATCCCTTGGATTTTTTAAAATCTTCATCAATATATTTCTGATATTCCTTTTCGTATTCTTCATAGATTTTTTCTTTTCCTGGTTTTATTGTTTTCCAGGAAATAATTATACTGTCAGGAACAGGAGTTGTTATCGCAGCATGATGACCACTCCAAATAACAAATTGATTCCAACCTTCCATCTTGCAGTCGAAAATTCTTTGCTGCGAACAATTTTCTGTAATTACAGAATACCATATCTTATCTCGACACCCTTGCAGGCAAAGCAATAATAACAGCATTGCAATATTAAATTTAATTCTCATCGTCTCAGCCCTTTCTTTGGAATGAATTATTAAAGGTTCCATGAACCGTTTCATTTACATCTATCCAACGGATATACCGTCCAGGAGTTGTTGCACGTTTTGTTCGAGTTGTTCGGTCAGGTCGTGTATTCCGGTTTTTTTATCTTTTGCCCTTTCGACTTTTATCGGTTCACCGCACGAGACAACCGCCCTTCTGGTTGCCCGTATCGAAGCGGTTTAGTTCAATTTATGTTTATTTTACAAGCAGAGTAATAGTTTGTTCTTTGGCCCACTTACGATCAGAGATATTAACCTGCCAGATATTGTCGCCCTTCTTTTCTACAGATGTCACATTACATCCGTTGCTGCCGAGGGCTTTTAACGGCCTGACGCTATAGAATGTCAGGCTGCCATCCTTTGCGCCTGCGTTAGTGAGTTCTATTGTAACTTTTGATTTCGTAACACTTAAATTCCTGATCTCAGTTGCACCCATTGATAAATGCAGGTTTGAACCAATAAGGATCGGCGATCCCGTATCAGCCCTGTCAACCGGCGTAAATCTCAACAACTTCGAAGATAAAGGTGATACTTTAACAGCGCAGTACTTATCCGTAGCAAATCCTACAAAGCGGTTATCCCAGAAATCAAACACAGCACATTTAACCCCGCTGGGCAATTTGGCCTGGCTGAAATCCAATGTTATATCCATAGGCTTTTTTGTCGAATTATACAAATTGTAAACCGCAAAGTCCCCATAAGGCCTTTTAGCAGCAAAGCCGAATATCTCATTGTTTGCAGACACACCTAAAGTCAACAGTTTAGCCGGTTCTGCACTTGCAGGACGCATGATCGAATAGTTTCGCCATAGCTGTTTTGCATCGGGAGCATCCAGCGGTTCACTTACCATAGCTGTTCCGCCAACCAGAGCAACAACGCTGTGCCATGTTCTCCACATGCCCACACCTTCAGGTGTCGGCTCTAAGTTCCTGCTTTTAAGTTTCTCGGCCAGGTAAGAAACGTCAGGGTCATTAGCGGACCACCATACGCCATGGAATATCTGTGTACGCAGAACCTTGCTGAGACAACCCTGAAAATGGGCCGGGTGCGAATCCATCGCAATACGCGAGGCATCGACATAACCGATAGCCCCGCGTTCAGGACCCCCAAGACATGAAAGGATATACATCTCTTCACCGGCCGCTTCCCTGTACGTCTGATACAATTCACGGAATGCCTGTAAGCGTGTTTTGGTGGGGTCGACAAACTGCCTGCCGATACCGTTAAAATCGATTTTGATATATCCGAATCCGCGGCGGCGAGCATCGCCAATAATATTTGCAAGAAACTTTTTGGACTCAGGGTGCGATGGATTAATCCATTTTGCACCGGCAGGATGGAACGCGTTCGGATTCATAAAGGAATCGATTCCCTTTGCATTCCTCCGGATCGCATCTGGATTTTCCTTGACCCATGGGTGATCGGGATTGATCATCAAAGGCGCGAACCACACTCCCGGCATGCAGCCGATATCACGGATTCGCTTTGCGACGGCTGCCATGCCTGAAGGAAATTTGTCATTCGCACTCCAGTCACCATCCATACGCTGGTAGCCGTCATCGATCTGAATAACACCCTTGCCGAATATATCTTCATTATCCCCAATGACCTTGGTAATATTCGACACATGTTTTTCATCGATGTTAGTTGTACGATCATACCAGCTGCACCAGCCATACACAGAATCGCGATGTGTCCTTGCACCATGCGTAACTGCAACCCATCTGGTCCAGATGTCAGTAGCTACAGCAGGCTCTTCAAATATGAATAACATTTCTTCGCTTCGACGGCTTTGGCCTGCCGGGACCAGAACCTTGTCCATCTTTACCGTCGCCAGGATCGCTTTTTTAACGGCCTGAACTCGTGTATAAGCTTCTGCAGGCCCTACCGGTCCTACAAGGAAACCATTGCCGTTGCGATGGTAAATCATAGCCGCTTCGCCCATACTTTTCGATGCTTCGGTCAGCGAAACTGCTGAAAAATTTTTCATCAAAGACGTCACCAGCCAGTCATCGGTGTTAGCCACCTTGAAAACTCCGCCTGAAGCTTTACGGGTATCTATCAGATCAAAGGATGCAAGATTAATGTCGCTATCGCTGCGATTATGAAAAACCGCCTGCACCGTAAACGCTTTGAAACTTTCCATGTTTTTCAAAGTAAGGGTGTACTCAAACGGCGAATCCTTACTGCCAAACGTTGCCTCACTAACAGACGCGTTTCCAAAAGGCGTATCTGCTATTGCATTGCGCACTTTGCCGATCATATCCAGATCGGAAATGCCGATGCTATGTGTCTTTCCTGACTGTGAATAAACAGCCGATGAAGATCCCTGAAAACTCGATATCCCATCAACCTTAACTATAACATTACTTCCATCATTGGCAAATCTAACGATGCCGTTGCTTCCGGCCAAAGTACTGTCAAGAATACAAACTACAAAAACTGCTGATACCAAAAGTTTCTTCACTTTAAACACTCCATATTTAACATAAATAATTAACTTACTGATTTGTTTTTCGAATCAAGATAACTCCGTTTATTTTTGTATTAACTGGGATTTCCCATATAACATTATATATCTTAGCTCAGCTACGCCACTGAGCCTCTTTTCCAATAGAATATCAAATTGATCTCAAAAATTCAAGCTTTCCATCTTCATTTTGAGGCTATTTCCGCCAAAATAATAGTCAAAACACGAATTTGGCCACGGACTATCGTTTCTTTGACGTACCCCAACCAATGTCCCCATCTGAAACCCAGGTTTTTCAGAAATTCTTATCATTAACCATACCCATTGACCTGACAGGTTTTTCAATAGCTCCATATTTTTGGGCTGGGTAAGTATCTCTGTTTCAAATCTACCCATCAGACTTGTCGAATCTGACGTTCGTTCTTTAGCTCTTCCACCAACAACTTGACGCATAGCAGGATCAACGGACATACGCTCTGCATCATTAGTCTCATCGTCGCCCGCCAGCCGACTGTAAACAGACTGACGCAGCAGTGCTAAAAGTCCATGCCGAAGATCCGTCGCAGGAGAATAAATCCGCGGTTAAAAAAATCGTTTTTCCGCCCTTATATTTACAGTGCATCGTTATCCATAACCCTATTCCCGAATTGTTTAGTCCTCAAAAAACACCCTCAAAAACCGACCAAAAGTCAACCAAAACGAACAAAAAATGACAAAAAGTTAACCG
>DRGS01000014.1 GCA_011053245.1 Phycisphaerales bacterium | reverse complement strand
ATCAACTTGCCGCTTCGATACAGGCAGAACTGGACGAAGCTATCGCTAAGTCAAATGACGAAGAGTTGAAACTTCGCACCACGCAGCTTCTGGCTGTTAAGGAACTTGGTTATTGGATGATCAAACAGTATCAGAATCAGGCGGATCTTATTATCAATCTTGATCTTGGATGTGCCGAGGACTTTGCTGTAAGTGCAGCTAACATGGATAAGTGCAAAGAGATCGTCGCCGGGGCAGTTGACACTCCCGAAGAAAGGGCGCTTCTTGCTAAGATCAACGAATATGACGAGCAATTTGATGTAGTCTTTAACGAAAAGATTCTGCCTGAAGTTAAACGCATTATGGAAAACAGGATCGCCCAGTATGATGGTGAATCCGATACTTATATGGGTGTTGTCGAAGAGATGGCTCTCAAGATAGCCGATTCTCTACAGGAAGAAGCTGACGAAGCTTCCGCTGAGTTTGACAGCATTCAGGCAACGGTAAGTACACTCGTGATCGTATGCTCGAGCATTTGCGTTGTACTCGGAATCGGTATCGCGTTTGTTCTGGTAAGGTCGCTTGTTAAGGAACTGACCCAGATCATCAGAGGCCTTTCGGAAGGTTCCGAGCAGGTATCTTCTGCTGCGGGTCAGGTATCAGCGGCTTCACAGAGTCTTGCAGAAGGTTCTACCGAGCAGGCTGCGGGTCTTGAGGAAACATCTTCGAGCCTTGAAGAGATGGCTTCGATGACCAAGCAAAATGCCGACAACGCTCAGCAGGCCAGTACTCTTGCTTCTGAAGCAAGCAAGGCCGCTGACAATGGTACGACTTCAATGGGCAAGATGAACTCGGCTATTCAGGAGATACAGAAATCTTCCGATGAGACTGCCAAGATCATCAAGGTCATCGACGAGATCGCATTCCAGACTAACCTGCTTGCACTGAACGCTGCTGTTGAAGCCGCTCGTGCCGGTGAAGCTGGTAAGGGATTCGCAGTTGTTGCTGAAGAGGTTCGTAATCTTGCTATGCGAAGTGCAGAGGCAGCGAAGAACACTTCAGCTCTTATCGAAGAGTCAACCAACAACGCCAAGAACGGCGTCGATATTGCTAATGAAGTTACCAAGGTTCTCGAAGAGGTCGTTGGTGGCATATCCAAGACCAGTGAGCTTGTTGGCGAGATCGCCGCAGCTTCACAGGAACAGTCACAAGGTATCGACCAGGTCAACACAGCGGTTACCCAGATGGATAAGGTAACACAGCAGAACGCAGCCAACGCCGAGGAAAGTGCCAGTGCCTCCGAAGAGCTTAGTGCTCAAGCCGAGACGATGAACCAGATCGTAAGACAGCTTAGCACTTTAGTTGGCGCTAGCTCGACAGATTCGTCGACTTCGCAAAAGGCGACACTGTCGGCATCCGATCACACGTTTCACAATATAGCCGGCGGGAGCAGCAATACCGCGATCCAGCAGCCTACAGTCAAGGCAACTGCTGAAAAGGCGATACCGTTGGATGACAGCGATGACTTTACTGATTTCAATGCCTAAACTTGCTAAAGTTTAGTTTCTATAATCCCGGGTGGGCCTAACGGCTTGCCCGGGTTTTTTTGTGGCTGTGAGTGAAACAGGACACTGGCTACTCTTTTTTGTTTTTTTGGTTAAGATACTTGGGTATTACGCCGAAATAAAGGTGTTTAACTGGAACTATTATACAACTGTGTATTACAGCCAAAGAGGTGACATTGAAGCAAGATATTGAACACAACAAGGATGCGGCAGATCAGGTCATAGATGTCAATACAGGCCAGGTCAAAGTAGTTAGCGGTTCAGGTGTGCTAAGGTCCGTCGCCATAGGCTCGTGCGTTGTTGTCGCAGCTTTGAATTTCGCGAAAAAGATCGGTGCGATGGCACATATTATGCTGCCCGGCAGCGCTCCGGAAGATGCCCCCGAAAAAACAAAGTATGCCGCCGATGCTATCGATGAGATGCTGAACTTAATGGGTGACGAGCAATCGCAAAGGTCCGATATTCATGTGTGCCTTGTCGGAGCCGGAAATGTTTTAAAAAGGAATGAAGACACTATCTGTGAAGCTAACATTGAATCTATCATGCGGATATTGAAGGAAAAAGATATTGCTGTAAGGGCCTCTGCCCTCGGAGGAACGAAAAGGAAAAGCGCTTATATGGATATTGACAGCGGCGACATATCTTATACAGAAGGGGATGAAAAAGAAAAGATATTATGGCAGGTAGATCAACTATGAACAGGAGAACGATAATATGACAAGTATAACAAAAGCGATATTCTCTCGGAAGATATATAAAGAACGCGCGGTCAGGCATGCATTCCTTTTGATCGCAGTGCTTTCAGTTGTAATACTCGGTTCTATGGGATACATTCTGTGGTCGGCGAATTACATGATATCCAGACAAGCCCCAATGATAGATGCTTCAATGGAGATAAGTCTGGAAGCGACACAGGCACACCTGTGGTTTGAGGAGATCATTTCCGGAGACAAGAATGAAGATATTGATGCTGTTATGGAGTCTATTGCCAAAGCTGACTGGTTTGCCCGGGTCATGCTTGAAGGAGGCGAGAATTCTAAGGGGAAATATCTTCCACTTAAAGACGAAACGCTTCGCAGTGATGTTATGGAGGTCAGAGAAAAAATAGCGACCTTCAAGCAGATGACCCTGGAAAGATGGGATAATCGAGAAACTGCGGGGATCGGTAGTGATATTGACCAGAAGTACGATATAGTTTTCAGAGATTTTACCACGCAAGCAGAAAAGATGGAGGGTAATCTTCAGCAAATATTGTCTCATCAGTTAAAAAACTTCCAGGTACTTCAGGTTACACTGATCGGGATCTGTACGATTGTCACAATTATCGTTGCAGCGGCAATAGGAAAGCTGCTACATTGCCAGGTTCGGGATAAGGCTTCGCTGAGCAATATGAACAAGCAGTTGAACGCCGCTAATCAGCAGCTTATGGCCAGTGAGCAACAGTTGAAAGCTAATAATCAGCAGCTCATCGCCAGTGAGCAACAGTTGAAAGCCACCAACCAGCAGTTAGTGGCTCATGAGCAGCAGTTGAACGCTACCAACCAACAGCTTACGGCCAGTGAGCAACAGTTGAAAGCGACTAATCAACAACTCCAGAGCAGCGAGCAACAGTTTTCGGCTGCCAATCAGCAATTGCAGTATGAGATCGGCCAGCACAAAAAGGCGGAAGAACAATTAAGACAAGCCAAAAAGGAAGCTGAGGCCGCCAACCAAGCTAAAAGTCAGTTCCTTGCGAATATGAGTCATGAGATCCGAACGCCGATGAACGCAGTCATTGGTTTCAGCGATATTCTTGGCGAGGAGGATCTGACCGAAGAGCAGTTAGGTTTTGTTAATCTTGTCCGGGATTCGGCAAAGAATCTACTGAATCTGATAAATGATATTCTGGATTTTTCGAAGATCGAAGCAAAACAGCTCGATATAGAGATGGTCGAATGTTCATTAGGCAGGATACTGGGCTTTATCAATTCAACAATGACCCAGCAGGCAGAGAAGAAATCCATTGACTTTGAGATCGTCGGATGCGACGACTTGCCTGAGCAAATATACACCGACCCGACTCGTTTGCGCCAATGTTTGATCAACCTTACGAACAATGCCATCAAATTTACTGAAAAAGGACATGTATATGTAAATGTATGCCTGGAAGACAGGGACGGTGAATCCTTTATACGTTTCGATGTTGAAGATACGGGTATTGGTATCCCAACCGATAAACAGGGAGCGATATTCGAATCGTTCACTCAGGCAGACGGCGATACAACCCGCAAGTATGGCGGTACAGGATTGGGATTAGCAGTTACGAAAGACTTAGCAGCACTTCTCGACGGAGAACTTACGCTAACGAGCCAAGTTGGCAAAGGTTCTGTTTTCTCACTTATAATACCCGCCGGTCTTGATGTGGCAAGTCAGTCGCAGTTGGATGTAAATGCTGTCCATGTAGAGCCCGGCAAAGCCGAAGAAGAGAAAACGGAGTTTTCCGGCAGCGTATTAGTTGCTGAAGATAGCCCGACCAATCAGGTGCTTATTAAGTTGTTATTGGAGAAGATGGGCTTTGAGGTAACAATTGCTGAAGATGGCAATGAGGCATTACAGAGAGTACTGACTCAACCATTCGATCTTATATTCATGGATATGATGATGCCCCGTATGAACGGCTATGAGGCGACAAAGGCAATCAGGGAAAAAAGAATAACAACACCAATAGTTGCGCTGACCGCTAATGCGATGAAAGGTGACGATGAGGAATGTTTCAAGGTCGGCTGCGATGAATATTTGACAAAACCGATCGACCGCAGCGAATTATTAGAGGTAATTGGCAAATATTTGGCCTCGGAAAAACTGGCTTTGGTCGATATGGCAAGGTCCGTGTAATCATAGATGGATGAGGAATACAGGATACACCCGGGCGGGCCTTAACGGCTTGGGCGGGTTTTTTTACAGCTATGAGTGTCATACGCAATTATACCTGACAGACACCACAATAAAAAAATTCAGATAAAGGGATTATGTTGTACTATATCCTGTCAGATACGTATAGCAAATAGGTTCGTTTGAGTCTGGATGGAGTTTTTTGGCGTGTAGTTCGATTGAAAGGGGGCGTATTATGGTTACGGTGACGGTTCGGCAGATAATTGATAAGGTTGATAGGTTTGAGGCGAAGGTGGCTCGGTTCTACGATAATCTTTCGCGGGAAAGTAATGTTGAGGCGGTGCGACTGTTGAGCGATTATGTTAGCCGGCACAGAGTGCGGACAAAAGAGGCTTTCAGTAGACTGCCTGAGGATGAGCAGAAGCATATATACAGTATAATTATGAAATACGAGCCGCTTATGCCGGGTGAGCATTGCTTCGATGATGTTGAGTTGTCCGAGGATGCTACGGTGGCTGAGGTGCTTGAGACGGTGCGAAGATTCGACGAGTGTATTGCGCAAATGTACCGGCAGATAGTTCTGAAACCGGTTCACCATGAGGTTAAGGACATATTCGAGAAGCTGATCGAGTGGGAAGAAAATGACGAGGTGGAATTAAAGAAGCTGGAAGCAGCTTTTTGTTAGGTGGTGGCAGGGCGGTGAAAGAAGTTGTCCCTGGCGGGTGTTTTTGCCGATATAGACTCTGTTGGCATTTTTTTTATTTGAAGGGTATTTTATGAATGCTTATGGTTCTGACGCTATGCCTGATATGGCTGAAATGGCGGGTCTATCTGTAATATTATTTATCGGTGTGGCTTTGATAGGTCTTGTGTTGACGGCGGGGCGGGTGTGGATATGGTGCAAGATATGTTCTAAAACAGGTCATCCGTGGGCATTGGGGCTGCTTATGATGGTTCCTTTGGGGGATATGTTTCTAATACTTTATGTCGCGTTCGGGATCTGGCCGATCCATCGTGAGCTTGATATGCTGCGGTTGCAGAGGAATTTGGGCGATGGCGGCGATGAAGCGCCCAGCAGCGTAGTGGCCTAAGACTTGGGCCATTTGGCCATTATGACGGTTGCTGCGATGAAAAAGGCGACGTGGAAAATGACCATGATCGGGAGCGTGCAGGCGAGTATTCGCCATTCGAGTGCTGATTGGCCTTGGTTTTGCCAGAAAGCGGGGCTTCCGAGTCCGTGCCAGATGTCTGTGGCTGCCAGATATGCGGCGGCGAGGCATGCAAAAGATACGATTGCGAGTACTACGGTTATTAAAATGCCGGTTTTTTTGG
Source organism: Phycisphaerales bacterium (assembly GCA_011053245.1). Next base: position 3,681 of record DRGS01000014.1, on the reverse strand, counting down.
CTGTCATGGTCGTTTCACTCCTGAATTTTACATTTCCATCGATATTTTAGCCGGTCTTGACTTTTATACTTGCTGGTTTGATGAGATTTTAGTAAAATTCTTTGCTTTACGCAAGTTTCATAAACCTAAATTATGGAGGTTAATGTACAGTGGCAAAAACTAATGATATTCGCAATGTTGTGTTTTTCGGTCATGGAAGCTGTGGTAAGACTTCGCTGGTGGAGTCTATCCTGCATAAGACCGGTGTTATCAATCGTTTAGGGACAGTTGAGGAGAAGTCGACGGTATGTGACTTTGACGAGGAAGAGAAGCAGCGAGGCCATTCGGTGCATTGTGCTCTTGCCTATACGGAGTATAAGGGCAAGGTCGTTAACATGGTCGATACGCCTGGTTATCCTGACTTCGTCGGTGCGGCACTTCAGGCGATGCCTGCGGCGGATGCTGCTATTGTTGTTATCAGCGCTCCTGCCGGCATTGAGATGAATGCGAGAAAGCTTTTCGGTGCCGCGACTGCTGCCAATAAGGCCAAGATCATCGTCATCAATAAGATGGACTCCGATACGGCCCAGATCGGAGAGCTTCTCGATGCGATACAGGAAACTTTCGGTTCGCAGTGCAAATGTGCGAATCTTCCATCGGCTGATAAAGGTTCGGTGATCGATTGCATCATTAATGACAGCGGCGATTCGCCGGTGATGAGCGTAGCCGATGCACATACCGAACTTGTCGAGAGCATTATCGAAGCCGACGATGACCTTATGGAAAGCTATCTGGGCGGCGAGGAAGTTTCGACGGAACAGATATTGCAGGTTTTTGTCAAGGCTCTTATGGGAGGGACGATCGTTCCGATACTCTTTACCGATGCGCGTAATGAAGTCGGTGTGACAGAACTGCTTGACCTTATAGTGAATTGCGTTCCGTCTCCGGATCGGGTTGCGGCGGCGGTTCTTACAGACGGTGAAAATGAAACGGAAGTAAAGACCGATGCGAGCGGACCCTTTGCGGGTCAGGTTTTCCGTATCGGTTTTGACCCCCGTTCAAATATGAAATACGCGTCGATGCGTATTTTCAGCGGGCAGCTTACTCCTGCTACGCATCTTCATATCAATAGTGCCAAGAAGGCCGTTCGTCCCGGTCATCCGCTTAAACTTTGCGGTAATGACAGTGCCGAAGTCGAAGCCGGTATCGCAGGTGACATTATAACTCTGGCAAAGATCGACGAACTGAAAGTCGGCGATATGGTCCATGACGGTAAAATGGTGGGCAAGTTTGCTATGCCGATATTCCCGCAGCCGATGTTCTCGCTTGCTCTTGAGCCTGCTTCCCGCGGTGACGAGGGTAAGATCAGCGGCGCACTCGATAAACTTCGCGAAGAGGATGTTTGCTTTAAGGTGACAATCGATTCGCAGACGAAAGAGCGGGTTGTCAGCGGTATGGGCGACCTTCATCTTCGTGTGATGCTCTCAAAGATGGAGCATCGTTATAAAGTCGGCGTCAATACCAAGCCTCCGAAAATACCTTACCGTGAGACGATCGGCGCCAAAGCCGAAAGCCATTACCGTCATAAAAAGCAGAGCGGCGGTGCGGGTCAGTTCGGTGAGGTTTACATGCGTATCGAACCTGCTGAACGTGATTCGGACCCAACCCTCGAATACAGTTGGGATATTTTTGGCGGATCCATTCCGGGCCAGTTCGAGCCTGCGGTCCTCAAGGGTATTAACGATGTGATGAGTACCGGTGTTCTGGCGGGTTTTCCGATGCAGGATATTAAGGTTTCCATCTATGACGGTAAGTATCACGCCGTTGACTCTAAAGAAGTTGCGTTCCGTGCCGCTGGTAAGGGAGCATTTATCCAAGCGGTTAAGGCCGCAAAGCCTTCACTGCTTGAGCCGATCGTGAATATGGAGATCACTGTTCCTGCTGACAATATGGGCGATATAACCGGTGACTTAGCTTCTCGTCGCGGTCGCGTAAGCGGGCAGGATATGTTGGCTGGCAATATGGTTGTGATCAAGGCGCAGGTGCCGTTGTCTGAAGTGACGCAGTATAACAGCCAGCTTAAGAGTGTTACCGGCGGACAGGGCAGCTTTGGGATGGAACTTAGTCATTATGAGCCTACACCGCCAAATGTTCAGCAGCAGGTGATCGCACAGTACGCAAAGAAAAAAGAAGAAGATTGAGTTTAATTTAGATGTCCTACAAGCTCGGAGCCGTTAAAAGCTCCGGGCTTTTTTTGTTTTCGCGTGGGCGTGGCTACTTGTCGGATACTTCTTTGTAGGTTTTTGCGAAAATGCTATGGACGAAAAAACACACGCAGAGAATGTCTATACCCTGCCACATTTCAGGGTCATCTAAATGGATCTGAAGGACCGGATTAAAGACGATAGCGATTACAACCCAGCACCACGGGAGCCAGTTTCCCCCCGACTTGAAAGACAGATAGGCGATAAACGCCGCCGAAAAACAAACAACGATTCGCAAAAGCATATAGTAACCGCGAGGAAGTTCACCGAAAGATAACGAAGCAATAATGAGCAAAACAATAGAGATTAAGGCAGGCTTAAAATGTGGCGCGTTCTTTGAGACTAAATTGCGCTTTATAAGCGTGGTAGTTTTAACAGAAGCAAAGCCAATAATATCTACGAAACCGTGTGATACCCAGACCACAGCGCGTGTAACTACACGCAAAAAGGAGAGGATGATGCTTGTGATTCCGTATGCAATCCAATAGAACAAAAACCCGGAAATGACAGACAATATAAGGGCGATGGCAAAAGGCTGGTCTTCATTTATCAATCGAATACCTACTGATAAGGCCGCTACGACACACACACCAAACCAAGCCAGAAGCCCAACAAATTGCTTTCTCTATTCTATTTGTACTCATTCGTCGCTTGCCTTTCCGGTTCATTTGCTTCAGGACGGCATGTATGTACGCGAATCTATTCGTTTTCTTTTTCGGCGATGAGTGCGTATGCTTCTTCGGGTGAAGTTGCGTTTTTGAGTTTTGTTCTGAACTGCTCGTCGAGCATGAGTCTGCTTATCCTTGCCAGTGCCTGTATGTGCGGTCCCGTGCGGTCGATCGGTGAAGCGATGAGGACGACTATCGAGACGGGATTGCCATCGATGCTGTCGAAATCGATGCCCGTAGCGGCAATGCCCAGTGCCATGACCAGTTCCTTTGTGCCTGCGCATTTTCCGTGCGGTATCGCGATCCCGGAGCCAATTCCGGTGCTGCGTGTCTCTTCTCGTTCTATTACGGCTTGGAGTACGACGTCCCGATCAACGATCTGATCGGATGCGTTGAGGATATCGACGAGTTCGGTTATGGCTGCTATCTTGTCGGTTCCCTTGAGAGGAGCAAGAACACAGGACGACTGTAATATTTGTGTCAATAACATCTTAATTCCCTACTTTAGTTTTTGCTTGTAAACCAAACGGAGAATTATACTTACTCGACATCGCCATAGCAATGGTTTTATAATATTTTTTCAGACTATTCGCCATAGATGCCTGTTCGGAGCCTGGATAATAAAAAAAGGCACCGGAGAAGTTCCGATGCCTTGGGATGCTGTTGTATGGTCACGTCAGTTAATCAAGTGCTGCAGCCTGTACCATTTTCCGAGTCCTTGAGGTGCGTTTTCTTCTGCGGTTGATAGTTCCTGTCTCTTATACACATCT
>DRGS01000013.1 GCA_011053245.1 Phycisphaerales bacterium | reverse complement strand
AGATGTGTATAAGAGACAGTATGTATGCTGCCGGCTTAGGGACGTTAACGATCAGCGGTGCGCCACTTTGCGACGATTCAGTGTCATCGATCTCCAGCGTAAGTGTGTTCTCTACAATAATCGAAATGTAGCGCAGCGCCTCGGCATGAAGGCCGTTTTGAACTACGAGAACCTTTTCCTGCTGCGATCCGGTTTGGTCGGTCAGAAATTCGATTTCAACTTCAACACCGTCAACGGTGCCTTCGTAATGGATGACCGCCGGATTATCCCGGGTTTTGAATTTAGTTTCCAGATTGGCTTCAACTGTGAGGATCTCGTCAATAGTTTTGGGGCCGACAATCGGCACATGGTGCCTGACCATAAAGTCAATGTCTCTCGTCAGAACTGGGGTATGCTGTCGGTTTTTTGCGAGATAGTGGTAATACAGAAACGGAGCCCACCCGCCGCCGATCACTATCTGTGGAAGATACGGTTCCAGTATTGCCAAGGTCTTGAAAAGACCGCGGGTGAAATCCTCAGTCATTGTCTTCATTCCCCCGAGAACAGCCATTTAAGCCGTTTGTCGTATAAATGTTCCGCCTGCTCTCTGCCTCTCACCGGGTATCCGTAAAGATCCAGGTACAATTGGATATCCGATACCACGCGTAGCCCCTCAACCTCCTGGCTGTCATAGAATACAGAGTATTTGTAGTACGGCCTCATCAGCACCAGGTTTGCGCCTTGATCCGCGTCTTTCAGATCCAGTTCTTTTTTGAAATATTCGATGCCTTCACCGCCGCCTACATACATGTGGACTTCCTTGTACACGGCATGGGGTGCAACGAGTCCGGCACCGGCCTGGACGCTCAACGCGTACTTGCATTTCTGAGGTATGTTGATTTCTTGAAGGCGTCGTAGAATCGATTTTACATCGGATGCAAGAATAAAAAACCGGTGATGATCGTTCCTTTTTAGATCGTAAGCTCTGACCCAATCGTCCAGGATTTCCTTTGGGGATCGAATACTGAGCTTGCCGTTGGTGCGTGACGCATAACCGGATTCGGCAAGGGATTTGGCCATACGAGACACATAGCCCGGATCGAGTCCGATTTTTACGGCGAGTTCGCGGATGCCCCACTGCCGCTTTGGAACTTTCAGCATCTCCCTCAGGATCAGTGAGGCCTTGTCGGAAAACGGGTCTCTTCTCTGCCTTTTCTCGGGGTACTGGTTGGGGAAGCCGATTCTTTCAACGTAGAAGCTTCGATGGGCGATAAAGACATTGCCCGACAGATCCATGAAATAAACACCGGCTTCCCGGCAAAGCACCTGCCTTTCAGGACTTAAATATGGGGCTGCTAGAACGGGAACAGCGTTATCATTCTGCACTGACGATTTGAGCCGGTTGATCTTATTTTTGAATGCCGGCAGGCTATTAAGCGATACCACTTCGACGATGATATCGAAACAGAGCCCCTGGTAGTCTGCTCTAATAAAGAGATCCCATCGCCGCGAACGCCCATGCTCGACAACAATGTCGAGGCCTGGCACTGGGAGCAGGCGCACGATAGATTTCTCAAGCTCCTTGGCGATTTTGTTTTCTCGCATGTTGTTGTCCAATATATAGCTGTTGTCCAATTGGGCAACAATATAATATCTGGCAACAACGATGTCAAGTATTATTTGATTGGAGCTTATAGGGGCCACAATTGGGATTTTTCAAGTGGACAGGACAAGCCGGGATTCATGCCACGCGTTTTGTTCGAAGGGGGGCTTCTGTATCCTTGGTTAATTTCGATGGCAGGCAGTGTCAGAAACGCCTGGCTGACATGTATGCAGGTCGATGATCCGGGAAATTTCTCCCTCTTTTCTCCCTCAAGGCCGATTCAAACAAAAACAGCGAACCGGCAGTTGCCTAACTCGCTGTAATCGTTGCAAGTTTCTGGTCGGGGCGAGAAGATTTGAACTTCCGACCCCTTGAACCCCATTCTACGGATTTTTCAGACAACAATCTAACCTAACACATTGAAATAACACCAAATCGCAAGCCCTCTGCTTTTAGTTTATCATCTACGCATAGTGTGCATGGTGTGCATGATATCAATAACTTACGCATGCTGTAGGCACAAAAGGATACAAATAGGATACAAAATTTTGATGTTTAATATGGTTCAAACAATGTGAAAGCACGGTAAAATTAGCACTAACATTACAGAAAAAATAACCCACGATGATCTGAATTAATTTTGCATCTTCCACGGATTTCACCATTATTGCCTGTATTTATCTATCTTTTTCCAAATTTTGGCAAAAAAATTTTATCTGAATTGGGTGATTGCATTTATTTTAGAACTTGCTTTTTGATAATCCAGCCAAAATGTAACTGCCTGTGAAACTTTCATAATTCCCTCCTTCTGTTTCTGGGTTAAGCAAAACCGCAAAATTTGCGTTGAAATAAATTATATGATATCAAAAACATACCAGCAATTATTTTATGGTCTTGGATAGTTACCGGGGATGGCAAGGTGGGTCAGGTTTTGAAGACGTTGAATTTGTCGGTAAAACAGGTTTTAATAGCTCTACATGAACCCGTTAACTCTGCTCAGCGTGGGCAGAAAAAAAGAGTTATCTATGTCAGATGCATATTCCGGACGATCGCGAACACCAATTCCGATTGATCGCGAACAGTGTTCCGTTTGATCGCGAACAGTGTTCCGGAGCATCACGAACAAAAAAAATACAAACAGTTTGAAAGCGACGCTGGTAACCTGTAAACCGTCGGCAAAGTTAATATCTCATGAGCCAACGAGGAGAAACTATGCCGACAAAGAGGTTGACCATGCGCAAAATCAGAGAAATTTTACGGTTAAGGTACGAATGCAAACTCACTTATGGGAAAATAGCCACAAGCTGCGGTATCGGCCGAACGACGGTATCCGACTATTTGAACCGTTTTGAGGCCTCCCCTTTAGGCTGGCCGCTTCCTTCGGATATCGATGATACCCAACTGGAACAGCAGCTGTTTCCATCTGTTCAAATCAATTATTCCACCAAAAGAGCCCGTCTCGACTGGCAGTACATTCATGGCGAACTGCGCCGTAAAGGCGTCACGCTGATGTTGCTGTGGCAGGAGTATAAAGAGCAGTATCCGGACGACGGTTACCAGTACAGTCAATTTTGCCATCTGTATCGTCAGTGGGCCGGTCGTATCGATACGGTCATGCGTCAGGAACACCGTGCCGGCGAAAAGATGTTCGTTGACTATGCCGGTCAGACGGTAGATGTCTATGACCTGCCAACAAAGCAAAACCGTAAAGCCCAGATATTTATTGCCGCTCTGGGCGCTTCGAACTACACCTATGCCGAAGCAACATGGACACAGACCTTGCCGGACTGGATCGCTTCCCACTGCCGTGCCTATGATTATATTGGCGGCGTTCCGGAGATAACGGTTCCGGACAATTTAAAAAGCGGCGTCAAAAGTCCCTGTTTCTACGAGCCGGATCTCAACCCCACGTATCTCGATATGGCTCGACACCACGGTACCGCCATCATCCCCACCCGTGTCGCTAAACCCAAGGACAAGGCTAAGGTGGAGGTCGCCGTTCAGATCGTAGAACGCTGGATACTGGCCCGGCTCCGCAATCACAAGGTTTTCAGTCTGCAACAACTCAATGAATCTATCGAAAAATTATTGACAGAACTCAACCAAAAGCCGTTTCAAAAGTTGCCGGGAAGTCGCCAATCAATGTTTGATGCCATTGACAAGCCGGCGTTAAAACCTCTACCTCAGCACTCCTATCAGTTTGCGGAATGGAAAAGTGCCCGAGTAAACATCGACTATCACATCGAGGTGGATCGGCATTACTACAGCGTCCCCCACCAGCTGATCAAAAAAGAGATCGATGTACGCATCACCAGCAATATCATCGAGTGCTTTTACAAGAACAAAAGGGTCGCAAGTCATATTCGCAGCTACCAGCAAGGATGGCATACCACTGTTAAAGACCATATGCCAAAGTCCCATCAAAAATGGGCCGATTGGACGCCGGATCGCTTCATCCGATGGGCTGAAAAGATCGGGCCTCAAACCACTCAGCTCATCATGACGGTGATGTCTTCACGGCCTCACCCTCAGCAGGGGTTTAGAAGCGCTCTTGGAATATTAAGGCTTGCAAAAAGCTATGGGGATCACCGTCTGGAAGCGGCGTGCAAAAGAGCGCTGATGATCGGTTCATCCAGTTATCGCAGCTTGGCATCGATCCTCAAGCACGGCCTGGATCAGAAACCGCTTGACGAGCCGCCAAAAGACAAACCAGCCATTTTACATACAAATGTTCGTGGATCTCAATATTACAACTGAAAGGAGGTGACCTGTGCTAACACATCCCATCTTTGAAAAACTTGAACAATTACGATTTTACGGCATGCTCAAGGCTTTAGAAGAACAAATGCAAATGCCGGATATCACACAGCTTAGCTTTGAAGAGCGCTTCGGCCTATTGGTGGACCGCGAAATGACCGAAAGAGAAAACCGGCGCCTTAAAACCCGTTTAAAAAAAGCCAAACTCAGACAAAATGCGTGTGTGGAAGATGTCGACTTCCGCCACCCGCGAAAGCTCGATAAAACCCTGTTCATAAATCTGGCCGATGGCCGGTGGCTCAAAGAACACAACAACGTGCTGCTTATCGGCCCCACAGGAGTCGGCAAAACATACCTTGCTTGCGCACTGGCCCAAAAGGCATGTCGGCAGGGCTATGGTGTTTTATACTTCCGGCTTCCAAGACTGTTGCACGAACTGAGCATCGCAAAGGCCGATGGCCGATATGACAAATTGCTTACCGGCATCGGTCGAATCGATTTGCTGGTTCTCGATGATTGGGGGCTATATAAATTTGTCAAAGAACAGAGATACGACCTTCTGGAAATCCTGGAAGATCGTCATGGACGTCGCTCGACTTTGGTTACAAGCCAGTTGCCTGTAAAGCATTGGCATGAAATTATCGCCGATCAGACCCTGGCAGATGCCATTCTCGATCGGTTGGTTCACAATGCTTATAAACTGGAACTCACGGGCGAATCCATGAGAAAAAAACAATCTAAATTGACTTAAAATAGAAATTTTGAGATGTTTAAAAAAACAGCGTCGCTTCGCTCCGACTTTTGTTCGCCATCATTCGGACAGCTGTTCGGCTTCCTCCGGAATCACTGTTCGCCATCACCGGAATACGCAAACTTGGCTTTGATAATAGATTTATCCCTTCTGATTTAGCAATATTTATTCTAACACCAGCCTCTTTAGAGAATTCATTAATTAATAAAAATGAATTGCATATTTTAGAATATTCTGGTGACCATGCAATAATTTCATCAGCATACCTAGAAAACTTGATACCTTCTTTTTCTAATTTTTGATCAACACTCCAACATGTTAAATTGGCTAAAAACAAGCTTATAGAAGTACCTTGGGGGATACCAACACTCCTGTCTTTCAGAAAAGATTGAATAATATATCTCTCTTCTGGACTGATAAAAAATCCATTTTCACAAAACTGATCAAACAAATACTTATGTGATA
>DRGS01000012.1 GCA_011053245.1 Phycisphaerales bacterium | reverse complement strand
CTCGTAAATATACTGGCCCAGCGGGAACTGGTCACCGAGTTCATGCCCTACTTTACTTCGACCGAGCCGATCTTCCAAAGATGCGCAACCCTCCTGTCAAGCCCCGCAGGACTCGGCCAGATAAGCCGCGACCTCGTAAACCTCGTAACACCAATGAAAAGATTCAACGCATCAAAAAGACTCGCAGAAATAGCAATAGAAATGTTGGATTAGGTGGGAAACCTCATTGGAAATAAAAAACACTAAAATTGAATCTTTCATAATTGGTTGTATTTTAGGTGCGGTGCCGGTTATGTTTTGTTTTGTGACTGCGTGGTTTGTAAGTGCTGTATTACTGGACGAAAAGGTCGTACCAACCGTAGCTTTGTCCGGGCTGGGAGTAGGAATGGTCATCGACATCGCCTTTCTTAAACGGTGGATCAAGAAAGCATACCAACTAAGCAACAAAGTACTCATAGCCATCTACATCTTTTATTCGATAGGCGTGCTTGGTTTTTGTATGGGCGTGCCGATATTAAATTTTGGAGTAGGAATACTTGCAGGTATATATACCGCCCGGCGGGTGCTTAACACAAATACTGAAGAACAGGAATGTAGCCAAAACATCAAAAAAACAGCTTTGTTTTCAGCAATAGTTATGTTAATGATGTGCTGTATAACCGGCACATGGGCACTTGTTGGGGGCATGATAGGCTCCAGTTTTGAAAGCCCTTTACTATCATTTACATTCACGGTTCCAATATTGGTGTCAATAGTGCTTACGGGTGGACTGATCCTGAGTCTATTGCAATATTGGTTAACGTCTACGACTGCAAAGATTGTTGCTAAAGCTGGGGAATAGAATCCAAAAACATATTAGATCTTTCAGAAAGGGAACTGTCATGACTAATTCACAAACCCTCGCGTATCGGCTGAGAAAACTTATCCTCATCTCAGGAATCGTATTTACAATCGCTGGCATCATCTGGGCTGTCCTGCCTTTTTTCAATGAGTTCTTCAAAGAAAAATTTGATTTTGAGTTCGTCGGCTTAGTCAGTACGGTGTTAGTTATTAACCCCGTTGTAGGCGACAGCGAATTGCTCTATGGAATAAACCTATTAGTCATTTTGGGCCTGCTGCTCCTCGGACAGTGGGCTTTCTTGCGCCCGGGCAAAGGGTGGACAAAGCGAATGCTCACGGTCGGCAAACCGTTAAGGTCCAGCGTCATTGCCGCCGGTGTTGTTGCCATGTTGCTTACGACCGGCCTGATCGCTCTTTTGCTTGAATTGCCGAACTGGTGGCAGGAAATTGTCAATGCGGACAATACATGGGGAACCTTCGGCATTTTTGCCAGCATGTTAGCGATCTGGGGCATCTGGACATGGATATTTTTTGTGTACTGGCGACAGGGCGACCGCTACACACAGTTAGGAAAGATGATACGCGGCCTCGTCGCCGGCAGTATTCTCGAAACCATCATAGCAGTACCAGTCCACATCTGGGCAACACGACAGCGGGAGTGTTACTGCTGCCGCGGAACATACACAACCCTGATACTGGCAGCTACCGTTTTGATCTGGGTTTTCGGACCGGGGATAGTACTGCTTTACATGCGAGAAAAATACAGACAAGCCAAGCTGATATCAATATGTCCGAACTGCGGCTGCGACCTGCAAAATATGAAAGATGCCGACAGCAACGAATGCCCCCAATGCAATAAAGATACCCCCTGATCCGTTTACACCAATAGCTATCAATTCTCTTTCAGTCTTTGTTGTCCGAATAGGTTTCGCAATATTCTCCGGCGCCCCTTTCTCAAAGGCGTAGCGATAATCCGATGCATACGAATAAGAAGTGACGGATTCCGCGAAGCTTTGATCTCGGCATAGGTCAGTCCCTTATCGGTGACCTTGCGTTTGTGCTTGTAGAGATGGTACCAGTCTTCCCGCTGCAAGCGCCGGCGTATCTTACGGAACAACCTGCCAAGCAAAAAACCCGTACCTGCAATATGAAATGATATCTGAAAATCGATGATATGGGCCTGACCATCTGCACCGATTAAAATATTGGTCCGTTTGTTCATGTCAAGATAAACAAAATCTTCCGCATGCAGCCTCGTCAGCAGAGCGGCAAGCTTATCGAAGAACTCTTCCGACACATCCTCGGCTTCGGCAAGCGTCTTGCCCTCGATGTATTTATAAAGAAATCCGTACCTGCCATATTCACCCAATAACTGCGGAACATTATCGAAACCCTTAAGCCGCCGCAGGTTCCTGATCTCACGACCCGAAAGGAACAGCCCGACAGGTGCCATCGGAATACCGAAAAAGAACTGATGACAGCCGACCTTTAAAATTATTTTCTCAGGAACATCCCCGCAATTATCATTCGTGTCCAGATGAAGCGTATAAAGAGCAGTAGCGGCAAAAAAATCATGCTTGAATATCTTTTGCAGATAATAAGCATTCCGCCGATAATTAATCGCCCGCGGCATCGGCCGTTTACCGCAAGCATATAGTTGATGTGAAAATTGTCTTAACATTTTTTAGAATAAGATCAAAAAGCAAAACACAAAAACAAAACAATTCCCGGTAATTATACTATGTAAAGCCCGCAAGTAAAGACTTTTTACATTTTTTTTCACTACTCGCCAATTATCTTGACCAGAAGCCGTTTCCTGCGTTTACCGTCAAACTCGTAATAGAAAATATGCTCCCACGGCCCCAAGTGAAGCTGACCGTCCGTAATAGCAACGACGACCTCGCGTCCCATGACTTGCCGCTTCATATGCGCGTCGGCATTGTCCTCGTATCCATTATGCTGGTATTGGCTGTGAGGCTTTTCAGGTGCCAGCTTTTCCAACCACACCTCATAATCGTGATGCAACCCGGACTCATTATCATTGATAAATACCGATGCTGTTATATGCATCGCATTAACCAACACAAGGCCATCCTGTACACCACTTTCGCTCACAAGCCGTTCAACTTCGTTATGGATCGATACGATCGCCCTGCGTTGCGGCACATCCATCCAGATTTCTTTTGTCAGTGTTTTCATGACAACCCTTTCTATTTAGCGACAAGGCCATTATAGACCCGCTCGATCACATCTACCATTGTATCGGGTGCGAACTGCTCTGTCACGGATTCTCTGCCAGCTTTGCCTATCCTCTCCCTCAATTCGGCATCAGCAATAAACTCTGCGCAAGCTTCCGTCAACTGCTCGACATCTTCCGCTTCCGTCAGCCGCCCAGTCGCCTCGTTCACCACTTCTTTGGCTCCGTCGACATCGAAACTCACCACAGGTTTTCCGCACAGCATCGCTTGCGGCAGCACCCTGGCAAGCCCCTCACGCAGCGAACAGTGAACCAGTATATCCGAAGCATGGATCGCCATGGGAACCTGATCTGGCGCAAGCAAACCGGTAAACTTAAATCTGTTAGTCAGCCCCGCAAACTGTATCTCGTCTTTGATCTCATCGGTCAGATTGCCATCGCCGACAAACAGCCACACACAATTATCAAACCGCTCCGCCAGTTTCTTCGCCGACTCTACTATATATTCATGCCCCTTCAACTCAAATAGCCGCGCGATCGTAACCAGCACCACCGCCTGATCGTTAATACCGTACTTACGCCGAAAATCATTGATCTCCTGCCGGTCCGGCCCCGTCAAAAACAACTCTTCCTCGATAGCCGAATACGCCGTCGTATAATCTTCTACTTTACCGACACCCGCCGCAACGGCCTTTTCCGTCATCGCATCGGCAACGCACAGAAACGCATCCGTTTTAGCAGCGGTTGCCTTTTCAATAGCTATATAAAAACGATTGAGCCAGTCACTCTGATACGGATGAAATGCAAGCCCGTGAATCGTATGAACAACATAAGGAGCTCGCCTGTCACTTCCAAACGCCCCCTTCAACGAATACCCCGCAAAACGCCCGAGAATACCCGCCTTCGCCGAATGCGTATGAACAATGTCCGGCCGTATCTTCTTCAGGATGCTCTTGATCCTAACATAGCTCACCAGATCGTACCACGGATTGATAGCCCGCCGAAGCTCGTCAACGACTATGACCTCATACCCCTGCCCCTGCGCATGCTGAAAAAGTTCACCTTCCGGCCCCAACGCCGGACCGGTAATAAGAGTAACATCATGACCGCGAGCCGCTAACAACTTACATGTTATAAGCGTATTCTCCTGCGCCCCGCCAAGGATCAAACGTGTTATAATATGAACGATTTTCATACGCGATGTTCCCTGCTACTTTAAGTCTTCGTACTCAATACTCATCAAACAAAGCCCCGCCGCCGGTGCTATCGGTCCAGCCGCACTGCGGTCCTTTGCTTCTAATATCTCCTCGATCACCTCATATCCCCACCGCCCCCTGCCGATCTCCACAAGAGTCCCGACAATGTTCCGCACCATATTATACAGGAAACCGTTCGCGCTGACCTCGACATACACATGCTCGCCATCCGCCGTCACACAACAAGACTTGACCGTTCGCACCGAGCTTTTCCGTTCATCAGACGCCGTCGCAAAAGACTTAAAATCCTTCTCCCCCACCAGCAGCGCCGCCGCCTTACTCATAGCCTCAACATCAAGAGCCTTCGGAAAATGCCAGCAATGCCTGATATCCAGCACAGGAGGTGTCTTCGCCGTATTTATCGTATACCGATACAGCTTAACACTCGGTGAGCTTATCGCATTCCACTTGTCATTTTCCACTTCGACCGCTTCGACAACCGCAATATCATCCGGCAGCATACCGGTCAGCGCCTTCGCCATATTCTCCGTCGGAACCGGCGTATCGACCTTAATACTCACCACCTGACACAACGCGCTAACCCCTGCATCGGTCCGAGACGCCCCGTTTACGCACACTTCCTTACCGAAGAGTTTCTCGATAGCACCAGAGATATGAGCCTCGACAGTCGCAACATCCGGCTGAACCTGCCAACCGTGATATGCGCTGCCGTCATATTGGATCGTAAGTTTAATGTTCCTGCGCGGCATAGTTATACTTAAGCAAGACTCCGAACCTACAGAAGTTTCTCAGCGATCTGCACCGCATTAAGAGCCGCTCCCTTACGCAACTGGTCGCCGGCAACCCACAGGTTGATCCCCTTGTTATCTGGTATCGACTCATCCTGACGTATTCTTCCAACGAGGCAGTCGTCCTTACCGCTTGCATCGATCGGCATCGGATGGCGGTTATTCTCTCTGTCATCCATCACACTCACACCCGGTGCAAGCTCAAGAAGCTCACGCACCTGCTCAGGCGTGATCGCATCGGCAAACTCAAGGTTAATACTCTCGCAATGCGCCCGCAGAACCGGAACCCGAACACACGTACACGTTATCGCGATCTCCGGACAACTGAATATCTTGCGGGTCTCCTTGACCATCTTCATCTCTTCTTCGTTATAGCCGTTCGGCTCAAGATTCGAATCGTGGTTATAAACATTAAACGCAAGCTGATACCCAAGCGCACTGATCGTCACCGGCTCATCGTCAAGCACCTGCCTGGCTTGGAGTTTAAGCTCTTCCATCGCCGCCTGCCCCGCACCGCTCGCAGCCTGATAAGTACTAATAACCATGCGCTTGATCGGATTGGCTTTGTGAAGCGGCCACACCGGAACATTCGCGATGATCGTCGAGCAGTTAGGATTCGCGATGATACCCTTATTCGTCGCTATCGCCTCTGGATTGATCTCCGGGATCACAAGCGGAACCTCAGGGTCCATACGGAAAGCCGAAGAATTATCGACGACCACCGCACCTGCCTCAACCGCCGCCGGAGCGAACTGCTTACTCCTGCCGCCGCCCGCGCTAAACAGAGCGATATCGATACCGCCAAAGCTGTTTTCCGTCATCTCTTCGACGACATATTCCTTACCCTTAAATTCTATCTTTTTACCCGCCGACCGGTGGCTGGCCAGCATCTTCAAAGAATCGAAAGGAAAATCCCGCTCCTCAAGTATAGACAGAAACTCCTGCCCCACAGCACCCGTAACACCCGCTATTGCAATATTTTTACCCATTTTTCAGTAAACTCCCACTAAACTATATATTAATTTCCAATTTCCAACTGCGGGATTATACCACACCCCCTACCCCATTGCAAGCCCTAAAACCAATCTTTTTCGGCACTTTATCCCCCATAATCTTCCGCCTTTTTTGTCACCAGGATTATCACTTGCCGGAAGCTTTTCGCTTAAAGGAAAACTTAACCTTTACATTTACCGGCTTTCCGCCAACTTCCAGGACCGGATAGGCAAGGAAATTGATCGGTCCTGAATCCGGCCCGGGTTCAACCACAAGGTCGCGACCGCGGCTAAGTTCAACGCGATTTGCCGGATGGTGTCCGAAGTAATAGGTAGACAGGACCGAGCACTTGTCCCCCTCGCTAATATCGATGGGCCACCATCGACCGTCGGTGTAGAACTCCGCCCAGCAATGATAGCCGTCTATCCCGCCTGCATCCCTCGCCGAAGGGATCGCCGCGCCAATGGCAAAACGTGCGGGAATACCCACACTTCTGGACAAGGCGATGAAGTAGGAATGAAAATCTGTGCAATTACCGGTCCGTGCGTCACAGGCATAAACGGCATCGCCTTTTCCCCAGCCCGAGCCAAACTTCATATATCGCATCCGGTCTATGACATGGTCGTAAAGTGCTCGCGCACGCACAAGGTCACCCTTCTTACCGGCAACGACCTCCTCAGCAATACTTTGAAATTTCCCATTGGCAGGTACAAGTCGCTCAGGGTTAAGGTATTGCTCAGGTTCCGGTTCCGGAGCCTCAGATGCGTAAACGCCCTTTTCGAGTCGGTGTACCTGAAAGCGAAGTTCGATCTTTTTTCCGCCGTCTTCAGGGCCAAGGGTCAGGAAAAGTATGCTGTTTCCATATTTTAAATCCTGTAATATTTCCCGCTTCCCCGGAGCTTTGACGGACTTTACTTCCACCGTCTGGAATTCACTGGTGGTCGGCATGGGGATCCACATGTGACCGGTATCCTTCATTTTCGGCAACGTCGCCCGATAGATAAACTCAAACTCATCACTACCCTTGATCGCTCCAAGCACGCGATCTGGTGCATTTTTTACAGGGACACGCTGCCATGTTTTATCACGCTTTTGCTCCCATGCATAAAGCCGTTGACCGTTGACCTTGTGGACCGTAGTTTCTGTAACCGCCATCGCGCCCGCATCGCCGGCAAGGAAAAAATCCACATCATAAACATCTCCGTCCCTGCTTGCCAGATCAACACATGCGAAATGACGACGCGGCCCCAGGTTTGCAAGATACTCGGTGTGAACACGAACCAGCTTAAGCTTCAGTTCACTGTCGTCGTGGGCAAGTCTGAAATACCCTTCGCCCAAAAGGCTCTGCTCTTCAATGTGTTTTTCGATACCGCGTTGGATATCCTCTGTTACGACGGTCGCGATTGAGTCAGACGAACTCTGCTCCTCATCACGCGAACTCTCACAGCCTGCAAGTATAACGCAGACTGCAACCGCAGCTAATATTGTCTTTTGCAAGTTCATATCGCTTTTTCCACCCCTGACTGCATGCCATAGCCAACAACTTAAATGTTATTCAGGATGCTCGCCAGCCGGATGTTCGCTATTTGGATGCTCGCCCTTCGGATGTTCCTCGGACGCAGCTTCCTCGGATGCAGCTTCCTTGGAAGGATGTTCCCCGGATGACTGCTCGGCCTTTTTTTTGCAACCCGTAAGACAAAACGAAGCAACCGCGACGATCATCACCAACACAAGTACCCTTTTTAGTTTGTTCATAACAATTTCCCTTTCATGTTGTGGCTCACGACTTCTGCAACATAGAGCCTGTTGTCCAATCTTCTATGTCCCTGCTTAGCGGCGTCACTAAGCCTCATTTCCAAAAATACCAAGTTTATTTCCGAATGCAACCCTTCATTTTAAATTTTTTTTTGACCTTTCCATACCAAAACTCATCCTTGACGCCCCGCCTGATAGCGGTTAACATACCCCAAACCTTTATTCTGTATAGCCAAGGTACAAAAATGGATTGCCCAGTCTGTAAAAATGCGATGATCACTTTCGAGTTATCCGAAGTCGAGATCGACTACTGCCTCGATTGCCGGGGAATATGGCTCGATGCAGGTGAATTAGAGTCCCTTTTAGGCGACTCTGGTCAAGCTACCGCCCTGCTCGCCTCTTTCCAAAAGGCCAAAAACTGCCCTGAAAAGAAACGAAAATGCCCGATATGCCTCAAAAAAATGGAAAAGATACAAACCGGCGAAGGCAAAGAGGCCAAAATACTCGACCGCTGCAAACGCGGCGATGGACTTTGGTTTGATGAAAATGAGCTTTCAGACGTTCTATCCATTGACGGCTCTGACCAAAGCAAAAAGGTGCGTAAACTGTTATTGAACATGTTCGGAGCAGACACCACCGACAGCGAAGACGACACAAAATAATATAATTCCGTGTAAGGCGAAACTATGAGTATAAAAAAGCAAATTTTCGGCAACCTCCCCGATGGGACCGCCGTTGAAATATTCACCCTGACAAACCGCAACGGTTTAGAAGCTCGCGTAATGACATACGGAGCGATCCTCGTCTCGATGCGGACCCCTGACGTAAGCGGCAACCTCGCCGACATCGTGCTTGGCTTTGATACTCTTACAGACTATGTCAAAAAGAACGATTCCTACTTCGGCACCACAACCGGCAGATGCGCCAACCGCATCGCAAAGGGCAGCTTCACACTTGACGGAACCGAATACACCCTCGCCCAAAACAACGGCGACAACCACCTCCACGGCGGCATAAAGGGATTCGACAAAGCTATATGGTCCGCAAACCAGATCGAAACCCCCGACAGCCAAGCCGTCGAGTTTACATACCTAAGCCCGGACGGCGAAGAAGGCTATCCCGGCAATCTCAATTGCAGCGTAATATACAAGCTAACCGACAACGACGAACTCTCCATCGAATACACCGCAACCACAGACAAACCAACAGTCATAAATCTCACCAACCACGCCTACTGGAACCTCGCAGGCCACGACAGCGGTGACGTCCTCGATCATCACTTACAGATCAACGCGGACAAATACACACTCGTCAACGATGATAGCATCCCAACAGGCGTGCTCGCTAATGTCGCTGGAACCTTAATGGACTTCACCCGATCGCATTCTATCGGCGAAAAGATCGACCAGATCCCCGGCAACCCCGGCGGATACGACCACAACTATGTACTCAACAGCAGCGGCGAACTTTCCTTAGCTGCAATCGTCCATGACCCCAAAAGCGGTCGCGTAATGGAAGTAAGCACTACCGAACCCGGCGTCCAGCTCTATACCGCCAATTATCTCGACGGCAGTTGCATCGGTAAAGGCGGAGCTGTATATAATAAGCGAGGCGCACTATGCCTTGAAACGCAGCATTTCCCCGATTCGCCGAACCAACCGAATTTCCCCTCCACGGTACTAAGACCCGGAGAGGTTTACAAGCACCTGACAGTGCATAAATTCTCGGCAAAGTAAAAACTGAGTGACACTTCACCTAAGTGCCAGATAAGACTTGGCAATAAACCTGTCAATTATTAATTTGTTCGCTGTAACTTCGCCCTTGTCTGAAAAGCTTAAGGTGGCCTTTTATTTCCTGTGTAAGATTCTCATTGCCAGCCGCTTCGGCCCGTTTCAAGGCTTTCTCGGCGGTTGATACAGCTTCATCAAACCTGTCGGCAGAGGCATAGGCGGCCGCGAGGGTGTCGAAAAATGCTGTGTTTTTATGGCCAGCAAGCTCGCAGGCCTTCTCGGCAAGATCAACAGCTTTTGCCGGATTTCGCAATTTCGGATCCGATGCCGTTGCCAGAAACCATGACAGGTTGTTTTTTGTGAGGGCATCATTTGGCTTGGTCTGGACTACATGCTCAAGGGCTTCAATAGCCTCTTTAAAGTTACCAAGCTCAAAGTAAGCTAGGCTTAGACCATTGTACGCAATGGCGTTATTCAAAGTAACCTCGATAGCATGTGAAAAAAGAGCAACGCCATTCTTCCAGAAACCCACCTGTCTATGGGAATACAGCCCCATGGGGGTCAGTATGATTGCTGCAAATAAACCGAGGACAAATTTTCGGTGTGGAAACCTCGCAAGCAGTTCCGCTGCGCCCCAGGCAATCATCATGAATAAACCAATAAAAGGGATATAGGTGTAACGGTCGGCGTAGGCCTGTCCACCTACCTGTATCAGCCCGATGACGGGTAGCAGTGTGCCCAGGTACCACAGCCAGCCCGTGGCAAGATACTTTCTTCTTCTGGCAAGGTATAAAAACAGGACAGTCAGCCCGATAAGCAGCAGGATGCATACGACGGCTTTTGCCGCATGGATGTCGGAACTGGGATGGGGATAAAAAGCCGCGAGTTTTGAAGGCCAAACCATTTTTTTGATGTATTGGAAATATGAAATTGAGGCATTACCGACACGCCCTTTGAGAGGAAGGACATCGCTTGTAGACATGGCTCCGCCGCTTCGCTGGACAAAAAATGTGATGACGCTTGAAACGGCGGCAAGGGCAAGAAATGGGATCTTTTCGATAATCAAGCGGTACCACACAGGCCGTCTCCGTGGTGGCGGCGTGGCCTTTCGGCGCCGACGGCCGGATATCGGCAAAGGCTCAGTCACTTCAAGCCGGTTCAGTGGCCAATAATCCAGCAGCAGCAGGACAAACGGAAGCGTCACCAGCATCGGTTTTGCCATCAGCCCAACCGCAAACAGCACAAGAGCCATCGTATATCGAAATACAGAAGGACGTTTGACGAAGCCTGCGTAAGCGGCCATTGTCAGCAGCCAGAATAATGTACTCAGCACATCCTTGCGTTCGGCAATCCACGCTACCGATTCGACGTGCATCGGGTGAATCGCAAAGGCAGCGGCGACAAAGGCACTTGGCCACAACGAAGAGGTCATTTTCCTGAGAACCGCAAACAGCAGCAGGGTATTGGCAAGGTGCAAAAAGACATTGACCAGATGCATCCGTCCGGGGTCCTTGCCAAACATCTGACAATCCAGCATAAGCGACAGCCATGTTACCGGATGCCAATTGGACGCATGGCCGGAGGTAAAAGCCCAGATAACACCATCCCAGGTCAAACCGTCCAGAACATGCTGATTTTCATACACATAATCATTGTCGTCGAAATGAACAAAGTCGAAATTCCGAACCTGCCAGAAAACCAGCAGCGTAATTAAGATCAGACCAATGTAAACCGCAATGACCAGATATTTGTTCATAAATTCAACCTAAGATACGCCATAATAACCCTATGAGGCAGTTGCCGTTTTTGCAGTTCATACGGTTGACCGATCTACCCATGTTTGCCCTCGTCTTTTTTGGGAAACAAAGTTGATTTGACAATATTTATTTTTGCCAGCCGATACAGCCCAGCCGTCGCAAGACACCCGAAACCGTATTTAACGCTTCTGGAAAAATTGATGGACGAGGCTTCCGCAAAATACTTCGTCGGACAGCTAACCTCGGCGATCTGGTAACCATGCCACAATATCTGGGCCAGCATCTGGTTATCGAACACAAAATCGTCAGAGTTATCTTCAAGGCCGATCTTCTCAAGCAGCTCCCGCGAAAACGCTCGATAGCCCGTATGGTATTCTGAAAGTTTCGCTCCCATCAGCACATTATACGGCTTTCAATTAAACAATAAATTGTGATACATATTCCCAGAAAATTTAACTATTCAAGCGATTAGTCTTGACTAAGAAATAAACAGATTTAGCACCGCAGCACAGTATACATCAATTGGATACATCTTTCCAGCCCAATTTCAAAACCACAAAATACAACCGGATAACCCCAAAATGTAGCCTCCTTGCCATAATAACCCACAAACAAACCCACCCTTGACGCTCTACCCGATAGCGGTTAACATACTCCAAACGTGTATGGATTGTGGAAGTTTCGCGTGCTTTCTTCCTGCTACGCTATAATTTGAGTAATCGGCGAGTCATACTGTTCGTAAAACTCGGCAAAGTAAATAAAAACTGACATTTTTTACAGGAGAAACGAAATGGGTATTATCATTGGCATTTTAGTTGTTGTTGTAGTCCTGATCGCAGCCGTCGTCGGGATGTACAACGCGCTGGTGCGGCTCCGCAACCAGGTAGATAACGCATGGTCACAGATCGACGTCCAGCTCAAACGAAGGCACGACCTGATACCGAACCTCGTCGAGACCGCCAAGGGCTACATGCAGCACGAGCAGGATACTTTCACAAAGATCACCGAAGCCAGAAGCCGGGCAATGGGAGCGAACAACGTCGGCGACGCCTCCAAAGCGGAAGGTGCCCTGAGTGGTGCCCTGAGCAATTTCATGCTCGTCGTGGAAAACTACCCCGACCTCAAAGCCAACCAGAATTTCCTCGCCCTTCAGGAAACCCTCACCAGCACGGAAAACAAGATCGCCTTCGCAAGGCAGGGATATAACGACCAGGTACTCTTCTTCAACAACAAGACGCAAATGTTCCCGTCGAATATCATCGCAGGAACGTTCAACTTCCTCAAACGCGACTTCTTCGAAATAGAAAACGAAGCAGAGAGAAATGTTCCGAAAGTGAGCTTCTAAAAATGTGGGAGCAAATCAGGGCAAACAAGCGAAATTCAATAGTTCTGTTGATAACAATGGCCATGGTCCTATGCGGTCTCGGCTACGTCATTGGAGGTGCATTCTCAGGTCCTGATGTAAACGGCGGACCGTTTGGGTTGATAATCGCCGGGATAATATGGGTGGTATTGCTTATAATAAGTTTTGTCGGTGGCGATCAGATACTGCTAATGACCAGCAAAGCTGTACCCGTCACTGCCGAAGTTCATCCGCAGCTTTTCAACGTCGTTGAGGAGATGACCATCGCCGCCAACCTACCGAAGATGCCAAAGATATACATCATCAACGAGCAGGCCCCGAACGCTTTCGCGACCGGCAGAAGCCCGGAATCCGCTTCGGTCGCCGTCACTGCCGGACTATTAGCCAGACTAAACCGCGACGAATTGCAGGGAGTCATCGCCCACGAGGTAAGTCACATCCTGCACCGGGACATCCTGTTCGTAACTTTAGCAGGAGTAATGCTCGGCAGCATCGTACTCGTTTCGCAGGTCTTTCTGCGGGGAATGTTTTATAGTTCAATGACTTCCGGCAGACGATACTCATCGAGATCGTCCGGCGGCGGTCAGGGGCAAATAATAATGATAGTCGTCGCGATCGTATGTGCGATACTGGCGCCGATATTCGCGAACATCCTGTACTTTGCGTTATCGCGAAAACGCGAATACCTCGCCGACGCCGGCGCTGTCAGACTCACACGATACCCGGAAGGGTTGGCTGGGGCGCTCGAAAAAATAAGTGGTAGCGACATAAAACTCGAATCCGCAAACAAGGTCACCGCTCCGATGTATATCGCTAACCCGCTAAAGGGTATGAAAGCTGTGAGTCTTTTTAGTACGCATCCGCCAATCGACGCGAGAATAAAAACTCTCAGAATGATGTCGCGGGGTGCGTCGTTTAAAGACTATTCGGATTCTTATAGCCAAACTGTTGGCGGCAAAAATATTATGCCGGCTTCGGTGATGAAAGCCAGCGAAGATGTTGCGATCCGGCAAGCGGATAAAAATGCCAAAGCCGAATCTAACGCACGAAAACAAATGCGTCAAACCGGCGATATAATGCGAATGGTTAACGGATTCGCGTTTATTACATGCGCGTGCGGGATGAAATTAAAAGTCCCGCCGAATTTCAAAGCCAAACAAGTTGCCTGTCCACGGTGTAAGCGGAATCTGCAAGTGCCGAAAAAAACCGCTTAACGCATGACCCAGCTTTTCTTCTCGTAAGTGACAGCAAGGCCGGAGCGGAGGGTTTCGTCGCCGCCGACATTGTAATCCAGCTTTAACGTCTTTCGCAGGAAAATCTTTTTGGGTTTGCCGTTTTCGTCAGTTTCCAACGGATGGTCGATAGCAGTGGTTTCGTTGCTTAGGCCAGCGATGAAGAGTGATATTTTTTTTGCTTTTTCGTCGAAATCGGGCCAGATAATTGCAATATCGATAGTATTGTCCGGGCCTTGCAGGATCTTGTCGCTGACGAATTCGAGTGGTTCGAGGAACGGGTAAGCTCCCTGGTGGCGGATCTTTATGGCTTCGAAGATGCCGCGGCGAGTGGTCTTGCCGGCATGGACGATCTGGAAGGTGTCGGTCATCAGGTCGCAGGCAGGATAAAAGGGGACGTCGAAGCCGGAGCCGTTGTTGGTGAGCGTTAAAATCGTGTACCAGAACCGCTGAGTGGTGCCGTTGGGGAGGGTCATTGTTATCTGCTGCGGGCGGTCGTAGCGAACGTCGAGGGTCCAAAGGGATGGGCCGGGGACGATAGCCGGTTTCGGGTAAGCGTGGCAGAACGGGCAGAGCAGGGTTATCGCAGCTAAAAACGCATATATCATTGATCTTTTCATTTTTGGTCCTTTATACCGGTTCATCTTAATCCTGTCTCTTATACACATCT
>DRGS01000011.1 GCA_011053245.1 Phycisphaerales bacterium | reverse complement strand
ATATCGCCGTTTATGCTCTGAAAAGGGCTATTGGTAGTAGTTGCTTCAAGAAACACTGGCAGCCGCGGGAAAGGGCGAAAGGCGTTGTTTTTGATTGCGTCAAGTCCGTATTTTGTGCGGCGCCGGTGAATATGGTGATTTTGGAAATCAGATTATAAAAGCTTATGCAGGCCGGTGAAAGGAATAACCGGGAAATGGAAAAACAGAAGATACGGTTTTTGGCGTCCGGCGGTTGCGGGAATCCTTTGGGGTTTTTGGGCTGTTTTGCGTTGGTTTTTGCCGGTCGGGAGATTTGCAGGGCTTTTGTAGGGTAATATCCAGGTTTACATATCATTTCTTTTTGGCAGATGGCTACCATTCGAAGCGGTTTTTTGCGCGCAATGCAATATTTTTACTATGAAACACTTAATCGAAAGGTATATGCAATGATGATCATAGGAGTTGGAGCTATCGGTCCGGAAGTTATTCTTGCCGTTGTGGCAGGATTTGTTGTGGGTATTCCAGTGGCAATTATTATTCAACGTTCGGTCCAGCGTGGGCAGAATAAGACATTTCGTGAGGAATCGGAACGTCTTGTTGAGACTGCGAAGCGTCAGGGCGAGAATATTGTCAAGTCCGCTGAACTTGAGGCCGCTGAGGTTGTGCTGAAGAAGAAAGAGGCCTTTGCGGCGAAACGCAGTCAGGCCGAGGCGGGGCTGCAAAAACAGGAGCGTGAACTGGGTAAACGTGAAAATACGCTGTCGCGTGATCTTGCGGATCTGGGTAATCGTAAAAAGCAGCTTGGGGACTCTGAGCGTGAACTTGGCCAGAAGAAACAGAGCTGCGAAGCGAGGGCAAAACACCTTGCAACTCTTGTGGTTCAGCAAAAGAATCAACTTCTTAAGATCACCTCTATGGATGTGGAAAGCGCTAAGGAGCTTTTGCTTAAACGATTAGAGGACGAGTGCGAGCATGAGATGAACACTATCATCGAACGGAGTATCGAAGAAACGAAAGAGACCGTCGACGAGAAAAGCCGTGAGATCATAAATATTGCGATCCAGCGTTATGCGGCTGAGCAGACGTGCGAGATAACGGTTTCGACGGTTGAGATACCGAGTGACGAGATGAAGGGTCGTGTTATCGGGCGCGAAGGTCGCAATATCCGTGCGTTTGAGCAGGCTACGGGCGTCGATGTGATCGTCGACGATACTCCGGGCGTGATCATTGTGAGCGGCTTTAATCCTATACGTCGTGAAGTTGCGCGTCAGAGTATGGAAAAGCTTATTCAGGACGGTCGCATTCATCCATCGCGTATCGAGGAACTTGTGGTTCAGACGAAAAAAGATGTGCAGCAGAAGGTTCTTCAGATCGGAAAGGCAGCGGCGGCGGAAGTTGATGTCCGTGGTCTTAACAATAAGGTACTTGCTATGATCGGTTCTCTGCACTACCGAACGAGCTTCGGTCAGAATGTGCTGAGGCATAGCGTTGAAGTTGCGTTCCTTTCTCAGGCGATGGCGGATGAAGTTGGCCTTGACGGTTCGGTCGCTAAGCGTGCTGGATTTTTGCATGATATAGGTAAGGCGATGGACCGCGAGATGGAGGGTGGTCATCCGGAGATCGGAGCGAATTACCTCAGACGTTTCAAGGAGTCTGATATTGTTCTGAATGCTGTAGCGGCGCATCACGGAGATATTGTGGCGGACAATCCTTATACTCCTCTGGTATCGGCGGCGGACGCGATAAGCGCTTCCCGGCCGGGTGCCCGACGTGAAACATTGGAGCGTTATATCAAGCGTCTTGAAAAACTCGAAGATATCGCCAGCAGTTTCAAGGGTGTGGAAAATTGTTACGCGATCCAGGCCGGTCGTGAGGTTCGTGTGATCGTTAATTCCTCAAATATCGACGATGATTCGGCAGTGAAGGTTGCTCGTGATATTGCCAAGAAGATCGAAGAAGAGATGACCTATCCCGGCGAGATCAAGGTAACGCTGCTGCGTGAAGTGCGGTGCATAGAATACGCCCGTTAATTTCGATTCTAATGTTGGATTGTTGCAGAGTAGGCGGCTTTTATGAAGGTAAACATTCTGTGTATAGGTGATATCGTTGGCAGGGGCGGGCGGCATGTTCTTTCGCAGAAGCTGGTTGAGCTGATCAAGACGTACAGCATAGATTGCGTGATCGCCAATGCCGAGAATGCGGCTGGTGGTTCGGGTCTTACGCCGCAGATATACGAAAAGCTTTGCAAGTACGGTGTTAATCTTATCACATTGGGTGACCATACGTATCGCAAGAAGGACATCATTCCTACTTTGGAGACGGCGGATAATATCGTGAGGCCGGCGAATATGTCTACGCAGGCAGCGGGTAAGGACTTTGCGGTATACGAAACGGCTAAGGGTGTTAAGGTGGGGGTTGTCGCACTTATCGGCAGGGTATTTATGAAACCGGCGGATTGTCCTTATGCGAAGATCGACGCTATCCTCGGTAAGCTGGGGCATGAGGCGGATATTATCGTAGTGGATATGCATGCTGAGGCGACGAGCGAAAAGGTGGCGATGGGGTACCATCTTGACGGCAGGGTCAGTTGTGTCTTTGGTACGCATACGCATGTTACGACGGCGGACGAGAGGATACTTGCCAAAGGGACGGGGTATATAACGGATGTGGGGATGACGGGTGCGCATGATTCGGTGCTTGGCAGGAGGGCCGAGAGTGTTTTGAAATCGTTTCGGACGCAGATGCCGTTTCCTTTTGAGATCGCGACCGGCGATGTGCGGATAAGCGGGATAGTAGTTACGGTCGATAGCCATAGCAAAATGGCAGAGCGAATAGAGCGAGTGCAGGTCTCTGAAGAAAATAGCGATGATGTCAACTATGACAGCGATGACGGCAGACCGGATCATCATACGGGGTTTTAAGTGGTGTACATCATAAAGCAATAAAGGATGGGCCATTGCGAAATATTTTTGACCAATATGACCAGGCTGAAAACAAGCTTACCCACGCCCTTATCTCTACGCTATACCATGAGCGCAAACTCATAAGGCCTTTTTTGAAATGGCTCCAAATTGATAATATTCCGTCCTTAAAAGACATTGACCTTGGTATTCAACAATTACCGGGAAATGAATCGCAGTCCGTGCCAGTCAAAGAAAATAGCGTTCCAGATGCCTATTTTTGTAACAGCGATGATTGGGCGGTAATCATAGAATCCAAGGTTCAGGCTGGCGTGTCAATTAATCAATTACGAAGACACCAGAAAAAGGCTTTGCGTTGCGGTTATAAAGATAGCCAAGTTGTTTTAATAGCGGTCAATCCGCCGAAAAAGTTACCTGCCGGTGTCTCTTATATATTATGGAAAGATGTATATAAATGGTTTGTTGCACGATCCCAAAATTATGATTGGGCCAGACACTTCGTAAATTACATGCAAATATTTGAGTCTAAAATGTTATCTCAAAATTATAATATTAAAGGGACAATCACAATGTTTTCAGGTTTCCAATTTGACAAAGAAACTCCATATACATACCGTGAAGGTAAACGTTTGATAAAAGTATTAGGAGAGGAATTCCGCAAAAACAAACGTTTGAGAAATGGCCTTGGCATTGATCACAATAGTGAAGGACGCCCGGCGATAACATGTGGGGCGGATGGCTCAGTGTGGGATTTCATTAGATTCAAAAGTGCAAAAGGGACTGCTTTTACTTCGTATCCCCATGCAACATTTGTAATTCGACCAGAATATGCATGCGTAGCGATCACTATTCCTAATGGTGTAAGAGGTGGTGTCAAAAATAGATTAAAAGAGAGCGGTATAGATGGCCTTGCCGACTTGCTTGCTGAGATCGAGAAGAACCTTCGCAAAACCATTAAAAAAGCCCCTGAATCGAGCCCGAGAATCTATGCCCATCAAAGGTATTATAAATCA
Source organism: Phycisphaerales bacterium (assembly GCA_011053245.1). The sequence continues at coordinate 1,707 of DRGS01000011.1, read as the reverse complement.
CAACGTTCATATCCACGAACTGACGGACGCATTGAAGCGGATCTTCGAACACTTGTAGAGTGCCAAAATTCTGAATTGAAACACCAGCCAATGTGGACCGAGGCCATTCACGCAATCCTAACCAACAAAAAGACTAATATACAATTCGGGATAGAGGTCCGGTTCCCATTTACAGCAAAATACATGCAGTCTGAAAAGGCAATCGATGTTATGGTTGATGCATGGATAGCAATGAAACCTCTTCTCGACTTTATCATCAAATAAACGTGTATATCTGCTGTCTATCCACGGCCAAGCAAGCTTGACCATGCCACCCTGAAAGGGGATGTTTGCTGAAATTGTTTAGTCAGAGATTGTCACGTCGCCTACGGATCCTCACAATGACAGTTCCAGAGCCTGCGCTGGAATGACAGGTGCCACAAGATAACAAAAAAGGGTTTGGGGTTTTGTGGCGGGTGGTTTATAATGGTTTTTTATGGCTAAGAGAGAGTTGACTACATATACGGTTAGTGAGGTTACTACGCTGGTTAAGGTTGCGATCGAGGGTGGGGTTCCTTCGCGTTTTACGGTGTTGGGTGAGATCAGCGGGTGGAAGCACTATGGCAGCGGACACTGTTATTTTTCGCTTAAAGATGAGGGGTCCATTTTGCCGTGTGTGATGTGGAAGAGTAAATTCTCGAAGACGAAATTCGCGCCGGAGAACGGGATGAGCGTTCTGGCAACGGGTAATGTGGATCTCTACGAGCCGCAGGGTAAGTATCAGTTCTATGTTGACCGGTTAGCGCCGGGCGGGGTCGGGCAGTTGCAGCTTGCGTTCGAGGAGATGGTTAAGCGTTTGCGGGCCGAGGGGCTTTTCGAAGATGAGCATAAAAAGGCGATACCGGCGTATCCGATGCGGATCGGTATTGTGACGAGTGAGTCGGGAGCGGCGGTGATGGATATCGCCGACAGTATCTATAACCGCTGGCCGTGTGCGAAGCTGCTGCTTTATCCTGTGAGGGTACAGGGCGACGGCGCTGCCGATGAGATAGCGACGGCGATACGCAGGGTCAACCGGGATAATAGCGAATTGCGGCTTGACGTGCTGATAGTGGGCAGGGGCGGAGGATCGTTAGAGGATCTGTGGGCATTCAACGAGGAGGTCGTAGCGAGGGCGATATTCAAATCCGAGATACCGATCATAAGCGCGGTGGGGCATGAGGTGGATGTTTCGATAGCGGATCTGGTGGCGGATGCGAGAGCGTCAACGCCGACGAAGGCGGGGATGATAGCGGTTCCGGATATGGCGGAGGTGCTGGATAGGATAGCGGAGGCTGAGAATCGTTTGCGGATGGTGGCGGCGGGCAAGCTCAAGCTTTGCGGGCAGGGACTTGAAACGGTGTTAGCCAGTTCGGCGTTCAAGAATCCGTATCTGATAGTCAATAACGCGGGTCAGCGGGTGGATGAGTTGTCGGGTAAGGTAGCCCGGATCGAGCCGCACAGGCTTTTGGGGGCGAAAAGGGTTGAACTTAACGGATTGGTGAGTGCGTGCAGGGTGAAGATGACCGAGGCGGTTGGTGGAGGGGCAAAACGGGTCGAGGGGGCTGCGGGCGGTCTGGAACGGGCGTTTGGAGGGGTAATTTCTAAAAGTAAGTTGCAATTAACGGCATTGGACAATAGATTACGGGGGCTGGACCCGAAGTCGGTGTTGGGGCGAGGGTACAGTAT
>DRGS01000010.1 GCA_011053245.1 Phycisphaerales bacterium | reverse complement strand
TGCAAGCGCAATTGGAAGATTTTTCTTGTTCTTTTGCTCCCCTGCGGCGTTACCAGCCAGTCGCCCATCGCTCGACGTACCACTCGTACTACATCGCCTGGACGCAGGCTGGTGCCTTGCAGGGAACCAAAACTCCTACGAAAAACGGAACGAAGCCAAACGAAGCCAATTTAAAGCCAATTTCAAATACCCTAAAACCCTCACCCTTTTCGGGAAAACCCGCAAAACTGAAAAAACTTTTTTTCGCAAAACGAACCCAATTTCAAGGAGTCAAAAGTGTTGCAAGTAACTGCTGTAGAAAGGTTTACGACGCTCTTCTTCAAAAAGGAAACGAACCCAAACGAACCCAATTAAACCCAATCAAAGCCAATTATTTCATGATGAATTTAGTGATTTCAGCGCAACCAAACCCCGAAAACAAAGCCAAAACAAACCCAATAACGAACCCAATACGAACCCAAACGAACCCAATTTCCACCCTGCATAAAACAAACTTACTACCACTGCTTTTCCATAAGCTCAACCACGCGCACAGCCGCGTTATTAACCGCTACCCTCGCTGCATAGTCGAAACTCTGTCCCAACTCCAAAGAAAAGCTTGCCGTGCCCGTAGCCGTTTCACTATCAACCAGCAGCTCGCCGGTCTTAAGATTCATCCAGCTTACGACAACGGTAGCCGTCGCTTCTTGCTCCAGCGTCCTTCCGGTATTGCGATCGGTCGCCAGGACCCCCGAACCGATAGAAGAAAGATTACCGCTAAGAACCGTATCGGCTCTGTTGCGATCGGATACTATCTTGTAAGGCGTTTCAGACTCGATGCGTTTGCATATCGCGTCGGTAAGAACCACCTCATGCTGACGACGCAAGCTGGAACTGTCGAACATCTCGACATAGACGCTTACAACATCATCAGGATAAAGTCCGCCGTTTGCATACTCACCGATACCGCCTACACAGCCGCTAAAAACCGCGAGCATACCAGCAAGCACAATCGCCGCAACAAAAACCTTCACACTCTTAACATTTACGAAATTAAACCTGATCATAGGACTCTCACCTTAATTAAGTCAAACATTGTATCACAAATAACAGCAGCGTATACGATCCGCATAAAAAAATCGCGTTTATACGCGGGATACTCTTTTGTTTACAATAACTTACAGTCTTTACAACGCGAAGACAAAAAATACCATTGGTATTACTTTTCTTTTGGTTTAAGTTTTGCCAGACCGAACCAGCTATCCAGAAATCCGCTCACCGCATCAAAGGCACGTCTGCGACGAGTGCGTTTTTCACCTTCGGCACCGGCAGCCGGACCAAAATCAATTTCAGTCTTAGCCATTTTACCAGCAGTAGTTTCGGGCCAGCGGACCAAAACCGAATCAAAATATAAATTCGCAGCCTGAAGTCTTTCGGCTTTGCTGTAATAATCACCGGTTACAAACTGCTTATACGCAAGCTGCTCTTCGATCATAGCCAGCTTGTCGTCGATATTGAGTTCGGCGGCATGATCCGGGTAGAGCATTTTAAATTTTTCATAATAACTTTTCGCACTGACAAGACTCGCCGAATCGTATCGCGGACCGTTGTATGCCGAGTGCAGGCTCCGTGCCATACCCCAAAGCGCATCCCTGCCGGTATCACCGGTGGGCCAGCGAATAGAAATTTCGGCCCAGGTTTCGTAGGCGTCGAGGAACAGCGAATTTTTTTCCTGTCCCGACGCTAACGCGACCATCGCACGCCTGGCGATTGGGGCATCGCCGGTGCGGTCGGCGATCCGGCGTAAAATATTTGAGGCATCGTCGAAACCTGATAGCCTGAGAAATTTCAGGACTATTCTTTTTTCACCTGAAAGGTAGGCTATGGCGATGGAAAATTCACGTTCAAGAGCCGATTCGTATAGCCAGCTTTCAGGATATGCGTCGAGGAAGTCTTCATATTTTTTTACAGCTTTGGGCCATTTTCCCTGTGAATAAAGTGTTTCGGCTTCGATAAAAGCGGTAAGGTCCGGGCCTGCGATCTCTGTGAAATCCTGCTGGAGTTTTAGCAAGGCGGTGGCAGCGGATTCGGTATCTCCGGTTGCGATGAGTTTTTTTACGTTGGCGACAGCTAACATGTATCTGCCCTGCGGGGTATCGGGAATAACCTGCCACGATGAGTCGCCGGACAGATGCCATGTTTCGGCGAATGCATTTGACGAAAATGACAGTAAAACGGCTGTGAAAGTTAGCAGCGTTAAACTCTTTATAGACATAGGTTAGCCTCGCGATAGCGTTACCGGTTTTTGTTTCGCTGGGATTATAACCTATTAAAGAGAAAAAGCAAATTATCAATTGCATACATTTTTCCGGCTGGTGGAAATTGGCTTTGCTTTTTTTGTTGGCTTGGGGGTGTAAATTGGGGTAAGTCCCTTTCTTTTCACGAGTTAGGGTCGATATTGAATATTCAAAATTGGCTTTGCTTTTCATTTTTTTATTGACTGCGTGGGCACCCGTCTACGCCAAGGCTTCGACGCGACAGGTCGGTCCACTCTACCATACCGGGCATTGTCATGGGGTGTTTTTGTGATATCCTAAACTTTAAATTCGGCTATCAGGAAGGTGTGGTCGCTGGGTTTGACGGCTGCTCTGGGTTGTTTATCGACCCAACACCTGGTGCATTTTTCGGCAAGGGGCTTTGTTGCCATGATGTAGTCAAGCCGCCATCCGATGTTCCGCTTGAAACCGTTCGGTACCCTGTAATCCCAGAAGGTGTATTGTCCGGCTTGGTCGTTGTGGAGTCGAAACATATCCGCAAAGCCCCACTTAGCAACCTTTGTTAGCGCCTCCTGCACCTCGGGGCAATAGCAAACACTGCCAAGCAGCTTGACGGGATCGTGAACATCCCGCTCGTCCATCGCTATGTTCATGTCGCCTACCCACAGCAGCGGCTGGTCCGGTTTAAAGTGTCTGTCGAAATATTCACCCAATCTTGCATACCAGTCGAGCTTGTACTGAAACTTTTCCGACTCGGGTGACTGACCCTGCGGGATATAAGTATTGACGATCGAGATGCCCCCTACTTTTGCCTTTATGAGCCTTGCTTCGTCGGCTGGTTCATCGTCAAGGCCGAAACTCACATCGGAAATCTTGTCCCTGGCAAAGATCGCAACTCCGTTATATTTTTTCTGTCCCTTAAAAACATACTCATATCCGCTCCCCTCAAAAGAGTCGCCGGGAAAGTCAACGTCCTGAACCTTCGTTTCCTGGACGCACAAAATGTCCGGGGAATTTTCGTCGAGCCATTTTAAGACGATATCTATTCTGCTTCGCAGAGAATTGGCATTAAATGTGGCGACTTTCACAACCAGCCCTTTTGAATTAATCTCGTGACTTAACTGTCTGGGTGGCTTTTTTCTTTGCCGGTATTTCGATTATTGAGGTTCCTACTCTGTTGCTTCCGACCTCTTCCGTAAAAAGAGAGGCCTCTTCTCCTGCCCCTCCCGGTCTCGTACTGTAACTTTCCAGGATGCATAATAAACTCAGCAAAAAGCTGACCATGCTCTCTGCGCCCTGATTTAGATTTACGCCGTTACGTTCGAGGCCGTCACCGCTTCCTTTCGTCCGGAAGTCGTACACCGGGATATGCAAATCGTTTTCGCCGAGGAACCAGTCGAAGGCTCTTCTTTGCAGTTTCAAAAACTTCGGGTCGCCGCTAACATCGTAGGCGGCCTTTAACATCATAACCGTACTTGCAACTTCCAGTGGCTGCTGATCGAACTTCGCTTTCTTTTTGCCCTTTTTGTACCAACCGTTGCATCCGACAAAACTGAAATGTTCTTCGGTGAATATCTGGTCGAGCAGAAACGTGCAGGTCCTCTCGGCAACTTCGAGGTACTTGTCCTCACCGATCGTAAGGGCAGCAATAAACAATGCGTGCGGCAGTACGGCGTTATCGTAAGTCAGAATATCTTCGAACCATTGCCACTCTTTAGTGCTGTTAGCTTCATACTGGGCAAGAAGATGGTCCGCTGCCATTGCAAAGAGCCTTTTGATCTCACTTGCTCCGGGGAACTGCTTAAGATACTCGGCCATCCCGAAAATCGCGTACGCTTTGCCGCGCATCGAAAGGATCGGAACATGCTGGACCGTTTTGTCAAAACTGTCCTTAATGATCGGCACATACCGCGGAAGCGGCGGCTTACTCATGACCGTACCAAATGCCCACAGCGTTCTTCCAAGCGAATCATGGGCAGGTTCATCTTCGATCCAGTGACGGTCGAAGGCCATAAAGTTCTTTACGGTTCCGTCGTTGTTATTCGCGTGATAAATAAACGAAAGATACACATCGAAAAGCTTCAGCGCCTCGGGTTCTGCGTACTGCGCGTAGTACTTGGTCATCGCGACAACCGCACGGGCGTTATCGTCGGTGCAATAGCCGTGTTCCCTGTCAGGTATAGTAAACTTGGCGTGCTGATAAAGCCCTGTATCATCCGTAAGCCGTTGCAGATGATCCAGCGGAGGCTCTGGGACCTCAAGAATGGAAATAGCTTCTTCGATATGCGAAATTGCCTTTTTCGATATCCGCATGGGCAGATTCTTGCCGCTGAACATTTTCCAGTATTCTTTACCTATTACCGGCCAGATAATGTCTCTGCCGTATTCGTAGGCTTTGCGTCTGAGTGAGAAGAAAAGAGAGTCATCCTGAATTATATTAACAATAACTTCCGCAAGTTTCTCATGATCGCCAAACGGCACAAACTCGCCGCGACCTTCGGCAAGAAGTTCTTCCGCCGCCCAGTAAGGCGTAGAAACAACCGCTTTACCGGTTCCAACGGCAAAGGCCAGCGTACCACTGGTCAGTTGTTCCCTGTTCATGTATGGCGTGACGTAAATATCCGCGGCACAAAGGAAATTGTGAAGCTCCTTATCGTCTACAAAACGATTGTGGAATATCACATTATCCTGCAAGCCAAGATCTTTTACCATCCGCTTGAGGCTGAACCTGTACTCTTCGCCGTCATGCTTTATTACACTCGGATGCGTAGCACCTAAAACCATATAAAGAACCGTCGGGTCCGTTTCGATGATCTTCGGCATTGCCTTTAGCATCATTTCAATGCCCTTGTTCCTGCTGAGAAGGCCAAAGGTCAGAATTGTCTTACGCCCCTCGACGCCGAATTTATGCTTGTAATAGCTGCTGTCCACAAAAGGCAGGTCCGGTATGCCATGCGCAATAAGTTCGATCTTTTCTTCCGGTATGCCGTAAACATCCCTGAGCAATGTTACACCGTGGGTGTTCATCACGATTATCTTGTGCGAAAGTTTGCATAGATTTATTGTGGACTGGTAGTAATGAGGATCCGGTTCGTCAAGCACCGTATGCATGGTCGTTATGATAGGGGCCTTAACCCGCCGCAAAAGAAAATCAAGATGCGAACCGGCATCACCACCGAAAAGACCGAATTCATGCTGAACCGAAATAGCATCGACATGGCTGAAGTTAATATAATCGGCGGCACAGACATAATCGTTCTTGACGTTCTTGCGAATCTCGAATTTCACAGGATCAGAATATGTACAAGCCGTATCCGGCTGGATCGCCACCACAAGCGGTTCAAAGTGATCACCCGCTGCGGCTTTTATGTTTGTGATCAGATCCGAAGTGAAAGTTGCGATGCCACATTTTTTTGGGGGGAATGACGCAATGAAAGCAATTCTCTTAGGTGGCCGTTTTGCCATTTTGCATACCTTAATTAACATAGAAGAAACACATACCGATACGCCCCTTGATTTTATATGTGGGATGACGAGATGTCAAATAAAAAACAAAAAAATTCAAAATATCCCTTCCCAGCGATTTATTTATGGGCCAAACTGACTATGATGTGATCTCAGTAATAGTGCTATTTCACATAAAATCATATATAACAACAGGTTAACGTACACAGCGATCCTTGCGAAACAGGGTGTCTTGTCCTCCCGGGCTATAATATGAGGTACCCCAGGCAACATTTTTTATAAAAAATTTTTGAAAATTGAAAAAAGAATTGACAAATTCAAACAAATGTTTTATACTATCGTTTGAATCGATTGTTTTAATTTGGTGGATCATGGAAAAATCAGAGAATATAAGTCCGGATACAAGAGGCTGCGAAAGCGGCGATGATGCTCGCGAAAGGACCTTAATGGCTGCGGAAAAGCTTTTTGCGGAAAAAGGGCTGGATGGCGTTTCAATAAGACAGATAACATCTGCCGCTAATTGCAACGTCGCAGCCGTAAACTACTACTTTGGCGGCAAGCAGAAACTTTATATCGAAGTTTGCCGCCAGCGGCTGGATCTGCTCAGAGAACTTCGCATCAGCCGTATCCGTCAGGTAATGGCGGCCGGCAACCATAAAGTAACGCTCGAAGAATTGTTGACAGCCTTTGCAGAGGCGTTCATGGAGCCGCTTATCGGCCAGGAGTATGGCTGCCACACTCTGAAACTGTTCATACGCGAGATGATAGATAAGAACTTGCCGGAAGGGATGCTCTTTGAGCTGCTGATCGGGCCGATCATAGAGGAGTTGCTCAAGGCATTGAAGGTTGTTTGTCCTGAGTTGTCAAAGCAGGATGCATTGCTGTCGATACAATCGCTGGCTGCTCAGCTTGCACGAGTCGCGACGATACAAAATCTGGTATCAGATGAAAAGATAAAAAAGTCACCCCTGTTCGATCTGGAACTGAACTTAAAGCATATCGTTAAGTTTTCCGCAGCCGGTATCAGGGCATATACAAAGAACGCAAATGAAAACGAAGATCAATAAAACTCGCTTGACCGTATTGGCCGCCGCATTGATCTGCATCCTGATCCAGGGCTGCATGTTGGGCCCGGACTATACGCGCCCGCAGACGCCGGCAACTTCAGCCGAAAGCTTTGTAAATTCTCCCGCCGATGCTAACGAGCTTGCCGAGGTGACAGACTGGTGGCGTCATTTCGCCGATCCGGTCACTGCCGAAATGGTTCAGACGGCCCTGAAGAATAACTATGATCTAAAGGCCGCTGCTGCTCGCGTACAGGAATCCGTAGCAATTCTCGCCGATGTCCACGGCAGACGTTTGCCGGACGTGTCATATTCTGGAAGCAAGCTACGCTCACAGTCGTCTTTCAACTTGCCGGGCGGACGGGTGAATTTCATATCGCAAACATATTCGCAGGATCTGTCCATAAGCTACATCACCGACATCTTCGGTAAATTGAGACGATCCGATCTCGCCGCCGCCGCTGACCTCACCGCCACAATGGACGACCGCATAGCGATCACTCATAGTATCGTCGCGCAGGTCGTTCGGGCACGCGTACGGATCGCAACCCAGCAGTCGCTCCTTGCCATAGCCAACGCCAATATCAAAAGTCGCGTCGAGACTCTTCGCATCGTTGAGAGAAGATACGAGCGGGGGCTTACCGCTCCTCTCGATGTCCACCTTGCCAAGGAAAACCTCGCCTCGGCAAAAGCGATCGCTCCGAGGATACGTCAGTCGGCTATACTTACCAGCCACTCACTCGATGTTTTGTTAGGCAGGCGACCGGCAACATCTAAGCAGTTGAACTTTGAACTCAAAGACTTGCCCCCAAACCCTGCGCCGCCGGCAGTTATCCCCGCATGGCTGCTGGACAGAAGACCAGACGTTCACGCAGCCGAGATGCGACTTCAAGCCGCGACCAACCGCGTAGGCGTAAGCATTGCAGCAATGTATCCCGACCTTACTTTCACAGCAAGCGGCGGCTATAGCAGTGACACATCTTCAATGATGTTTAACGATGACGTTCAGGTGTACTCGGCGATCTTCGCATTAGCGGCACCGATCTGGAAGGGCGGACAGCTAAGGGCACAGGTAAAAGCCGCCAAGGCAAGAGCCGAACAAGCCGCACATAATTACGCCCAGACCGTTCTTATCGCCATGCGCGAAGTAGAGGACGCACTCGTTAAGCAAAATTTGTTAGCGGAAAGGATCAACGAACTCAAGGTTGCCGTCGATGAAGCATATAAAGCCGAGAACCTCGCAAGGACCCGCTACAGCCGCGGCGTAGAGAAACTTATTCTATTGCTTGAAACCGAGAGACGAAGAAGAAACGTCGAAAACGAACTTGCCCTCGCCACAGGAGAACGATTCGAAGCCGGAATAGACTTGTTTCTGGCTCTTGGCGGTGATTGGGACGTAGAATTAGAGGAACAAAATTAAACAGGTAGCGAAAAATGATAAAGATAAATAGCAAACTAAAAAAAGCATTGATCCAGATAGCGCTGGTCGTTGTCGTACTGGCAGGCGGAGTCAAACTCGCCAAAAAACTTGTGACCTCTAAGAAACCGCCCGCTCGTAAAGAGATAAAGCAACTTGCTCCGCTGCTCACTGCCTCCATCGTTCACGCTGAGGACATACAGATAACGATCAAGGGTTACGGAACCGTTAAGCCCAAAGCTGAGGTAAAGGTCATCCCGCAGGTATCGGGTAAAGTGATCGCCTGCCATCCGAATTTCGTCAATGGCGGATTCTTCAAAGCCGGTCAGGCACTTATAACCATCGAGTCAGACGATTACCGCTTCGCTGTCGAAGCTGCACAAGCCGCTGTCGCGCGCGACCAGGTTCGACTTGATACGGAACTGGCAGAAGCTGTCGTAGCCAAACAGGAATGGGCCGACATCAATCCCGATAAAGAACCGACCTCGCCGCTGGTACTCAGAGAGCCGCAGATCAAAGACGCTAAAGCGCAGCTCCAAGCCTCAAATGCAAAATTAGCAACAGCAGAACTAAATCTCAAACGAACCGTTATCTCAATGCCGTTTGACGGAAGGATCGCCGAGGAAACCGGTGACATCGGGCAGTATCTAATGGCAGGCCAGTCCGTCGCTACGGTTTATTCAACCGAGAGCGTAGAGATAGTTGTCCCGCTCGAGGATCATGAACTTCAATGGTTTAAGGTTCCAATGGGCTATGTAAGCGGCAAAGCTTCCAAAGACGACCTTACACGGGCTGTCGTAACCGCCGATTTCGCCGGCAAGACCCATACATGGTCGGCTGTCATTGCAAGGACCGAAGGAACCATCGATCCCGCTTCTCGGATGGTTAATGTTGTTGCAGAAGTAAAGGATCCGTTCAAAATATCAAACGGACGCCCGCCTCTTGTACCGGGGATGTTCGTCGAAGTTAACATTGCCGGTAAGGTCATGAAAAATACGATCCGCATTCCAAGACATGCCGTGCGCAATGGCAACCAGGTCTGGACAGCGGTTGATGACACACTGAATATTCAGCAGATACAAATAGCCAGAAATGACAAGGAATACGCCTATGTAACATCCGGACTGGATGACGGTGCCGTCATAATCACAAGCGCACTGGACACCGCAACCGCTGGCATGAAAATAAGAACCCAGCTTGCAGAGGAAACCGAAAAGGCACATAGCAATGACTGAACTGCTTGAAGAAAAAAAAGGACCGCTGGCATGGTTTGCCGCAAATCACGTAGCCGCAAATCTACTGATGATCCTTATAGTCTCGGCGGGCCTCTTGACGATCTTCACGATGAAAGTCGAGATATTCCCCGAGTTGAGCGTGGACATGATAATAATCACCGTGCCGTACCGGGGAGCTACGCCCGCTGAGGTCGAAGAGGGTGTCTGTCTAAGAGTAGAAGAAAAGATCGTCGCAGTGGACGGTATCAAAAAAATATACTCAACCGCCGCCGAAGGCGCAGGCATGATCACCGTCGAGGTTGACGAATACGCCGATGTAAAAGAGGTACTCGACGATATCAAAGCAGAGATCGACACGATAATCACTTTCCCTGAAGAAACCGAAAAGCCGATCATCACAGAGATAAAGACCCGCAGCGAAGTGGTTACAATAGTTGTTTACGGCGATGCTGCGGAAAGAACCCTTAAAGAGATAGCCAACGAAATACGAGATGACCTTACCGCAATGAACAATATCTCTCAGGTCTACGTCTCCGGCGTCAGAGCGTACGAAATGTCTATCGAGGTCTCGGAAAAAAACCTCAGAAGGTACAACCTCAGTTTCGACCAGATCGCCGCTGCGGTCAGAAAATCGTCTCTTGATATTCCCGCAGGTTCGGTCAGGACCGCAGGCGGTGAGGTGCTCGTCCGCACAAAGGGGCAAAAGTATACCGGCCCGGAGTTTGAACAGATAATCGTTCTAACAAGAACCGACGGTACAAGAATAAGGCTCGGAGATATCGCTACGGTCGTAGACGGATTCGACGATTCCGAAATGTCGGCACGTTTCGACGGTAAGCCGGCTTCGTCATTAAAGGTTTTTCGCGTTGGCGATCAGGACGCCCTCGATGTCGCCGATACGGTAAAAGAATACCTCCAGGAGAAAAGGGGCGCTTTGCCAGCGGGCATTTCGCTATCAACATGGAATGACCGCTCCATCTTACTAAGGTCAAGGATCGATCTTCTAAAAAGAAACGGCTACATCGGTCTTACACTTGTATTTATTTGCCTGACGCTCTTTCTCGATATACGCCTTGCATTCTGGACGACCATGGGCATACCGATATCTTTCCTCGGAGCCTTCTGGCTGATGCCCATGTTCGATGTTTCTTTGAATATGATCTCGCTCTTTGCATTTATCCTTTCGCTCGGTATCGTCGTCGATGATGCTATCGTAGTCGGCGAAAACATTTTTACTTACCGCCAGCAGGGAATGGACTATACCGCCGCCGCCATCAAAGGTGTTCGCGAAATGGTCGGGCCCGTCACAATGGCGGTCCTTACGACGATATGCGCATTTACACCGCTGCTTTATATCACCGGCATGATGGGCAAGTTCCTCCGCGTCATACCGATCGTCGTCATAAGCGTACTCGTAGTCTCACTCGTCGAAGCGCTTCTGATACTCCCTGCTCATCTTTCGGGCAAACAACGAAGAGGTACTGGCAAAGCTTCCGGCCCTATAATGAATTTCCACCGCGCGATAAGTCAGTTGTTGGAGAGGTTTGTAGCACGCTTCTTCAATCCGTTCGCGATGTTCGCTGTCCGATGGCGATATGTAACCTTAGCTTTCGGGATAGCGATACTTTTCGCAACTGTCGGCCTCATAAAGGGCGGATACATAAAGGTTGTATTCATAGACTCCGTCGAAGCCGACAATATGGTCGCGACGCTCACAATGCCGCAGGGAACGCCCATCGAAAAGACAACTGAAGTGGTCAAAAAAATAGAGGCCGCCGCCGAACAGGTCAGGCAGGAATTCGATGCCAAACGCACAGATGATATTTCCATGTTCAAACACGTTGCTACAACCATCGGTCAGCATCCCGCAAACGAAGATCGCGGACCCGAGTCCACCACAGCGACCGGAATATCCTCCGCTCACCTGGCCGAGGTCAACATAGAACTCTTAGGAGGTGAAGAACGAAACGTTTCATCGACTGTTATGAAGAACCGATGGCGGAATCTGGTAGGCGAAATACCGGGCATATCAAAGCTGCGATTCATGTCGGAACTGTTATGGTCCGCCGATCCTATAAATGTCGAGCTATCACACAAAAATTTTGACACACTCCTGGCAGCAACCGAACAATTAAAAGGTTCGCTCAGCCAATACGAAGGCGTTAGCGATATCTCCGACAGTTTCGAAGAGGGAAAACAGGAACTCAAACTGGCTTTGAAAGATACCGGAAGAACGCTGGGCCTTACGCTTTCGGATCTCGCAAGGCAGGTCCGGCAGGGCTTCTACGGCGAAGAGGCCCAGAGGATACAAAGGGGCAGAGACGATGTCCGCGTGATGATCCGATACCCGCAGGAAGAACGAAAGAGCATATCTGACATTGAGAACATGAGGATAAGATTGCCAGGCCAAGCCGAGATACCTTTCAAAACCGTCGCCGACGTTCAATATGGTAGAGCCTTTAGCAGCATACGCCGGGTCGACCGCAGAAGGGTCGTAACCGTCTCAGCCGATGTCGACGAAGCCCAGGCAAATGCAAATGAGATCAATGACGATCTCAAGCAAACTCTCCTGCCCGAACTGCGAAGTCATTATCCGGGCCTGCAATTTCGATTCGGAGGAGAACAGGAAGCAAGAGCAGAATCGTTCGGTTCCCTCCGCGTCGCTTTTCCACTCGCGCTGCTGGCGATATACGGACTACTCGCCGTACAGTTCAAAAGCTACATTCAACCGGTTATCGTTATGTCCGCCATACCATTCGGCTTGGTCGGCGCGACGATGGGCCATATCATCATGGGGTTTAATCTTGGCTTACTTTCACTGTTCGGGATCGTCGCGCTTTCAGGCGTTGTCGTCAACGATTCGCTGATCATGATCGACCTGATCAATCGCGAACGCGCAGAAGGTATCGAACTCGGCCAGGTCGTAAGCGACTCGGTCACACGCAGATTCAGGCCTATCATGCTAACGACACTGACAACATTTTTTGGCCTCGTTCCCATGCTCCTCGAAAAGAGCCTCCAAGCACGCTTTCTTATCCCAATGGCGATAAGTCTGGCTTTCGGAGTCGCGTTTGCCACATTGATAACGCTCATTCTCGTCCCGTCATTGTACATGATCATCGAGGATGTAAAAGCGATACCCGCCGCGATAAGAGGCAAAAAAGACGACTCGTAACGCTCCCAAAACGGGTGGCACGGTCAAGCTTGCTTGGCCGTGGATGGGCCTAAACGCCGTCTTTTCGGTTTTCGTTTGACAAAAGCTCATTGGCCGGTCATACTCAACGGCTTGAAGAATCAAGCGGACCATTCGTATATTTATGCGGCATATCAATCGGCGATCGATTCACTCGTCACTGAAATTCGCCATGTAGACCGCGTAGCCATAGACATCGAAGCCGACAGCTTCCACCACTATTTCCAAAAAGTCTGTCTCATACAACTATCATTCGACGGCAAGCATTATATCGTCGACCCATTAGCCGAAGAGGATCTTACCGTTTTCATGGAGGTCCTCGCCCATAAGCGGCTGATAATCCACGATGCCGGTTACGATCTTCGGATGATGCTCTCGTCATTTGACTTTTCGCCAAAGGTTCCGATATTCGATACGATGATCGCCGCCCAGCTTCTGGGCTATGAAAAGTTCAGCCTCTCTGCTCTTACCGAGCGGTTCTGCGACATAGTATTATCGAAACGAAACCAGCGTGCCGATTGGTCCCGTCGGCCGCTTCCCGATTCGCTGCTAAAATATGCAAGCGACGATACAAGATTCCTGACTGGCATAGCCGAAAAAATGGCGGACGAACTTGCAGCTCTCGGCAGAACCAAATGGCACGAAGAATGGTGC
>DRGS01000009.1 GCA_011053245.1 Phycisphaerales bacterium | reverse complement strand
GGTGTAAAGCTATTGGCTTTCGTGCGGACACTTGCCGTATTGCCCTCTGGCACAGTTGCAGTTGTAGCACAAGAGGCGATAGTTGTCTCTTGGGTATCCTTGCTTGGGGAGCCATTGGTACAGTCGCCACCCTCTGCCAACCTCTTTTCTGTGTTTTTTTCCATCGCCGTTGATATGGTCAATGGTGAGGAACCTTGGCTCAGATTCTCCGCAGCATTCGCATTTTCCGCCGTATGCGGCAATGGTGGCTGCTTTGACGACTTGCCACTCTTTGCGGACTGTCTCGCTTCTGCACTGGCGGCAAGTTCTTCGCCAATAGCCCTTTGCAGATCCGCTCTTGACTTTGTAGACGTAAGCGTCTGTTTGCCCGTGGGTTTTACAGAAGTATGGTTCGATTGACATTCTCCCACCATACCACACCTGCCGTTGTGTGTCAAGTCTTTTTCCGGCGTGTGTTTATTTTCACTCATGCCAGCCTCCTTCCGTAGTGACGCGGCCACTGCTTTGCCGACTTTTGAAATGTAATCGCTCATATTATGCTTTGAGTTTGTCGATACGCTCGCGGCAGCCATCGCAGGCCTCGCAGCCAGTCACAGTCACAAGTGCTTTTATCGCCAGTTCCAGTGCCCGGAGCCAGAGTGAACGAGTTCTGCTTATACTCTTAGCCCATCTCCTTTCGATCTCCGCCCAAGGCCCGTCGGCAAATTCGCCATAGTCCTTGCCTCTAAGCCATTGCCGGAACGCCTTCTGGAACTCGCTTTCTTCCGCGGCCTCAAACGCCGGGCACCCGGAATCACCGCACTTGTCCTTGTTTTTGCATTGGTCACATTTATCAAGTCTTTGCATTGGAACCTCCTCTCAGGCTACGGCGGCAAAACTTGAGTGCCGCCTCTGCCTGGCGGCAACTGGGATGGATAGAAGTACATGTTTCCACTGCCGTCAAATTGACCTGTCCCCAGATAACCACTGGAGTCATAGTAGTCTATGCTCTGCGGGCGGCAACCATCGCTCGTCAGGGCGACTCGTCTCGGCGTAGGCAGCAGGCTACGGCGGAGCGCTTCGCCCAGCCGAGTAGCCGTAGCCAGGAAGGCCCTTGCCGTAGCCTGGTAGGAAGTTGTTGAATATGGTCCTATGGGGACGGGTACAAGCCACGTATTGCAGCCGGTAAGGGCCAAAAGGCATAATAATAGCGCTCGTCTGGGCGCTCCCTGACGGCTAAATTGCTTGCAGATAGCTTTGTTTTCCATGATTTGACTTTCAATTAATGTCTGGACACTAATTCCAGGCCGACAGCGTTGTTTTATCAGCAGGCACATTCAGGACCATAAGGCCCGTTCTGCTCACCAGGGCATAATGGCTGTCGTCCAGTGGTGATATTAAACGATAGGGGATACCGCGATACCGGACGTAGACTGCCGGTTTTAGCCAGTCGGGGTGCGGTGCTGCAGTATCAGCTTGCGATAACTGCCGAGTCTGTACTGTGTTAATTTTGGTAAACATTTGTTTCAAGCTCCTAAAAGAGATGCGAGGCAATCCATATGGTTGGGAGTATAACCAGATCAACAGATTTTGTCAAAAGAAAAATAAAATATATTCTGAGGGTTTTGTGCTTGACTGCTGTAAAGCCTTATGGTACAGGTTTGGGCATGGATTGGAACCGGCAGGATAATTTCAGCTTAATATTCAGTATTGAGGTCCAGAGTATGCGCACCTCTAGCTCCTGCTGGTGCAATCCATAGCTACCCTGGACCTCTTTTTTTGTTATGAGGTGCAATATGGCTTGGCGAATTACAGACTGGGAACAGTTCGAGCCCGCAAAACGGAGTGATCGAGAGTGTAACGGTCCGTTACGATGGTGGAAGTGTCCGGTATCCCAAAACATGCGATACAAGGGACTTGTTAGAGATCACCACGGGTGGCAATTACTTGGCATTTGGCACGCCTTGGTGGCCAGTTGGGCGCGGCAAACGCGCAACTCGCGCCAAAAAGGGTTTTTCCGTGGCGCGAGCACGGACGATACACTGGCAACTCTAGCGGAACTATCGGACGATACCTTGGTCCCTAAAAGGACACTCAAGATAGCAATAACGCGGTTTGTCGAGCTTGGGTGGCTATCTATTGTCATACCAAACGACATACCAAACGACATACCAACGGTTTACCAGTGGTACTCCGAGACTAGACAAGACAAGAGAAGAGAAGAAAGAGAAGAAAGAGAAGAAAGAAGAAAAAGAAAAAAAAGAAGTAAACCAAGAACAAAAAGAAAAACAAGAAGAAAAAAACTCGCCAAATACAAACTCACAAAGGCTAATGCATAAATTCTGTCTAAATGTCGATGATTTGCTTAGTACTCTTCAACGCAGTAAAAGTAAAATAACCGACGATAGAACAGAAATTGCTAAAATAGCCCTCAAACTCAAAAACTCAGCACAAACTACTAAAATCCTCGATTATGCCTATACTCGTAAACTCGATAAACTCAAAGATGTGCTAACTAATAAACAAATAATCGACCCAATCGCAATCTGGACCACAGGATAATACCCTAAATCCCTCTGAAGGGGCCTGACGTGACCGTAGAGCGACGAAGTGAAAAGCAGAGGGGGATTTGTTGAATCAGAATCGCTTGGCTTGTCAGCGAGCTCTGAGGTGCCTTCAGCGACGCGTGAGCACTGTAGTCGACGGGATAAGACCAAAGGTAGGCTCGTAACTGAGCAAACTTTTTTATATATACCGCAAGAATTCTCTTGACAGCCCGGATTTCACTTGTTATAAGCGGCCACAACTTATTACTCTAACGGAGGTTATGATTATGGCTGAAACTGAGCCCTTGAAACCAGGCGTGAAGACTACAGAGTTTTGGCTGATGCTGATTGCCGAGATTGTTGGGTTCGTTATGGCCTCGGGCCTACTGTCGGGCGATGGTGACAATGTGTGGGTACGCATTGTAGGTGGTGCTGTTGCTGTACTGGCCGCGTTGGGGTATAGCGTGAACCGGAGTAAGCTCAAGCGGGATGTCTAAGACAAGTCATATTATAGCCCTTGTTTTGACTGGGTTTGTTGCGGCAGCTTGGGTAATTAGATGGCTTCTGATCCGTAGTATTAATCGGTAATTCGAGATGTCTAAACTGGTTATTGCCCTGGTATTAGCTATCCTTACCGCGATAGGCTGGGGCATCAAGTGGTACCTCAGCCCCGAACGCAAAGCCGCAGCTGAACGCAAGCGTAAGCAGGCAGGACACAACGCCAACGCCAGCAAAGACGGACGCAAGATAGGTGATTGGTTCCGCAAGCAGCGGAGGAGATAGATAGCATGAGTAACCAGTATAACTTACGGACTCAAAGGAAGGGGGGGGTCAAGGGATCGATGTCCCCTTTTCGACCGTCGCTCTCTGAGGTACCTATGTCTAACTTACACCCCGGCGTTGATTTTGGGGATTCTCACCACCCTACACTTTTTCGGTAGATATCAATGCTTGAACACAACGGACCAAAACAGTCGAATACGCATCGCTCAATGAGGATCAAAGTTCTACGGGACTGCATGCACAGACGATTTTTCTTCAAGATGCTGTGGCGATACCCAGTAAGGATAATGCCACAACCAATCGGATAGCTTCTTATGTCCACCATGCGCCTTTTTAGTGAATTGGACAGATAACCGATGCAGTACTTTCAGAGTCAATGTACTTTATTCAAAGCAGGGTTGATAACCCGTTCCCAGAGAATCAAAGAACTTCGCCGTTCATTGGTGACCAAAGCAGTTAGTCAAGCGATGCAGTTGCAATTTGTTGATCCTGCTACTGTTGCGATATGTGATCGATTATACAACGAGCACCGGGATGGTTTGGAATTGCGGATCGGATTTACATTGGCTGATGTTACGAAGTACGTTGGTTTGAGTTGTAGTGCATATTGACTGCGTATCCCGGCATGTTTTTGAGGATTTGACAATGCCTTATCGAAGTTGCTTGAATTGCAGGAGTGCACCGCCAAGCGAGTGTCCTGTTTATCTTCCGGGAGATATTCATGCTGATCCGGCTGTAGCCGGACGGGCTATGGCTCGTACCTGTAAATTTTATAAACACGAGGAGTTATGCGGGGCACGGCACGAAAAAGTTTACTTGGGGCGTAATTCCACATTCCCGCAATCAACCGGCACCTCAAATGTTATATATAAAGAAAGGAATACGCAGGTGGCCGAACAAATGGATACAGAGCCACCGACTCGCCCGAGACTTACAGATGGTAAATGCCCTTTTTGCATAGCAGAGGGAAAAACTAGTTCTGTGCATAGCGGATATTCTACGAGGACCTTGATGTATGCTAAGTCATATTATGATGAGTGTGGCCAACACCACTGCCATGATAGCAATATCACCAATACGTCATATCGCTGTTCAAATGGGCATACATGGTCCCAGTCGGATAGTGGTACCTGCAAGTGTGGCTGGCTGGATAAGGAGCCTAAATAATGAGTGAGATTGGATTCGTATTATTGAGGTTACGTACAACCCTGGAAGCGTGTTTAGCCGAACTCGATACTGTGGAAATCTATGGGTCGGGCCAGACTACCGATGAGGAACCCGTTGGAGATATAACCTTCGAGTATATAGGGCGTAAATACAAATTAGTCCTCGAAGATCAAGGTCTTGTTCAACCTAAAAAGGAGGAGTGATGTGGCACCTAGTGGTCAAACGAAAAGGAACACGATGGATACAGAGCCACCGACACATTGTGTACTTGGAAAGGGGGCAGGTCGTCCTATAAATTGCGACTCAATCAATGCGGAATACCTGGGTCTGGTTGAGCCACTCAGTGCTTGTGAGCTCGCCTGGCAAAGGCGAGAAGTGGACATAAATCCGAAGTGGCGTCCACCGACTATCGATAATCTGATGGAAAGGTACAAGACTGAATTTTTTAAGGGCTGGCAAGCGTCCGCCGCAAAAGAGGTTGAAAGCCAAGCATTGAAAAAGTTTGGCGAGCACGTTCGAATATGATAAGAGTATCAAAATGGTTGTATCTAGGGAGAATCCTGTAGCATGAACCCAAAAAGAGCAGGTACAGACGGTTGATCTCCGTTTAGTACTGTAACTATGACATGCCTGTTACAGAGGCGCGTTGGTAACCCCGGCGCGTCTCTTCTTTTTGGTCTAGGGTAATAGTATGAGAACAATCCTGATTTTATTGTTGTTTGCTGTAAGCGGCTGCGGGCCGGGTTTGGTTGTTTCGCCGGTAGAAGATCCCCTGTGGCTGGATAAAGATCAGTTGGCACCTTACGAGGGCTGGCTGGTAACTCAGGGTTTTATGGATCAGGTAATAGAAAGTACCAAATGAAACAAGAACCAAAACAAGTAACTCCGAAGGATAAAACAGAGGCTATAGTCAAAAAGTGGGGAAGATGCCCGGAAAAAGGCAGCCATAATGTAGGTACGGAATTACAACACAAATTATTTATCGATTATTATATAACCTGTTTCAATGCGACTGAGGCTGCCTTGCGGGTTAAGTCTGTTCGTAGAATCCGGAAAAACAAACCCAAAAACAGGATCCAAGAACGAGCAAGTGCCGCCTCATTTGGCTGCCTGATGATGAAAAAACCGGAAATCGTTGCGGCTATCAAACGAAAACTAAACGTCATCGCCAAAAACTGCGAAGTAAAAGTCGCTGAAGTAATCTTGCGATTACGCCGTAACGAAGCTGATGCCTATGAGGCGGGGAAATTGACTGAAAGTACGAGATGCCTGGAGTTGTTAGGCAAAACCATAGGTATGTTTACCGATAAAATCGATGTGAGTAGCGAAATAATCCTGGGACCGAGAGAGATAATCCTAAACGTAATCGACGAAAAAACCGGAACAGAAGTAAAGCAGGTAATCAATCAACGTCTTGTAGGTACTGTGAAATGTCTGACCCAGAATGGAAAATAGAACTTTCCGCCAAGCAAAGCCAGGCTTATAAGTTTCTGGCCGACCCGGCTATCGATGAAGTGCTATATGGCGGCGCGAAAGGCGGGGGTAAAAGCGTTTTCGGGTGTTTCTGGCTCTTTTTGAAATGCCTGGAAGTTATAGAAGAGTTCGGTTTGGAGAAGCGCAAGTACCCGCTGCCTATCGGTTGGATGGGCCGTAAACAAAGTGTTGATTTTACCAATACGACACTTGAAACCTGGAAAAAATTCATTCCTCCGGATCAGTATCGTATCCGTGAGCACGATCATGAGGTAATCATAGCCGATACGGTTAAGTTGGATTACGGGGGCTTTGACCGCGTCGAATCTTTGCATAAATTCAATTCGGCGGAGTATTGTATGTATTTTATCGATCAGGCTGAAGAAGTTACTAAAGACGAAGTGGCTATGCTCCGGGCTTGCTGTTTTCATCGCCTGGTAATCAACGACACTAACTTGCCGGGCAAGGGTTTGCTGACCGCCAATCCCGCCCAATGCTGGCTCAAGAATGATTTTGTTAGCTTTCCATCCGCCAAACGGCGTTTTGTTCGAGCATTACCCGGCGATAACAAATGGACGGGGCAGAAATACGTCGAAGCACTCGAAGAAGCCTTCAAGCACCGGCCGAAACTCCTGGCAGCCTACCGTGACGGCGATTGGAATGCCTTTGAAGGCGAAGATCAAATAATCACCTCCAGCAGTATCGTTCGATCTGTAAATACTCTGCCGGTGTACTCCGGTTGGCTGGTCGTATGCGATCCTGCCCGCTTCGGAGATGATGATGCCATTATTCTCCTGATGAATGGAACCAATGTGGAAGAGAGGGTTTGCTGGGGTAAATCGCAAACCACTAAAATCTCTGGGAAAATGCTCCAGATGAGCCGGGAGCACGATAACTGTATCTGCATTGTAGACGAAACCGGGGTCGGCGGTGGGGTAGTCGATGAACTTCGTGACTATGGTCGCCGCGTGATAGGTTTTACGGCTACGGCTAAAGCTAAAGATTCCGTCAAATTCTATAATCTTCGAGCTGAAGCATGGTGGGATGCCGGTGAAATGTTCGATAAGGGAGATGTTTACTGCCCCGGTATGTATCCTGAGCTGCAAACCCAACTCTGTATTCCGAAATATGATTTTAGACGCGGTCGGATATTAGTCGAATCGAAAAAAGATATCAAAAAACGTTTGGATCACTCGCCCGACGATGCCGATTGCTACGTAATCGGACTCTGGGCCCAGGATATGATTACCAGTGGCTCGATGCTTACCGAACGCGAAGTAGATCGGTTGTATGAAAGAAATGCGCCGCCCGTTGCTGCATATTAGGATAAAAATATGCCTGAATCAGATGCGGATGTAAAACAATTATTCGAACAGTCCTATGACGAAGCCTTCGACGCCTGGGCACCTTTTGCCACGGAGGCCGAAATAGATGTCAAGTTCTACATGAATGATCAGTGGGATGCCAATCTCAAGGCTTACCTCTTGGATAAACGCAGGAATGCCCTGGTATTCAATCGTATCCGCCGCGTAGTCAAAATAGTCACCGGATACGAACGCAGGCATCGACTCAGTATAAAAATAGGCCCTGCGGGCATGGAAGACGATCAAGTAGCCTCCTGGATGACTGCCTTGGTCATGCACACTATGACTCGGGACGACGGTTACGGATATAATGTTATTTCCGACGCCTTCGAGATGGGTTCTTTGGTAAGTGGGGTGAATTTGATTGAAACTTATCTTGATAGCAGAGGAAATGTTTCTTTCCGGCGTATACCCTACAATAGATTTCTACTCGACCCGAGTACTACCGAGAAAAATCTTAATGACTGTGGTTATATCACTACCCGCGATATGCTTTCCCGCAATCAAATCAAATCGCTCTTGCCCGACAGGGCCGGTGAAATCGAAAAATTACCCGACGAGAATCAGGATACCAGATACCAGAATTATCCGTTTATGCTCGAACGTATGGGCAAAAATCTGTTGCCTTATGATCAGTTTTGGCGCAAGGAGAAAAGACGCACTAAATTCATTGTCATACCCGAATTGGGAATTGACCAGGAATGGACTGAAGATCTGGAATTGTTCAAACGGATGAAAGAAACTCAGCCGGAACGTATGGCTAACGCCGAATTGGAAAATAGATGGGTCGACGAATGTAAGTTGGTTGTACTGGTCAACGGGGTGGTGATGCACAAAGGGCCGAATCCGCTGGGTATCGATGATTATAATTACACCGCCATGTTCGGCAGTTATTGGCCGGAACTAGATGACAGTGCCTTGAAACTACAGGGTATTGTCAGGATACTCCGTGATCCCCAAATCGAGTTCAACAAACGGTTATCCCAAATACTCAATATTATCGAATCACAGATGATGAGCGGCTGGATTGCCGAACAAAATGCTGTGGTCAATCGCGACAGTTTGATGCAAACGGCTCAAGGCAAAGCCATCTTTGTTCATGACGGAAAAATGGATGCCCTCAAAAAAATACCGCCGGGTGATATCCCTCAAGGGCTTTTTCAGTTGAATACGACTTTGGATAAGCTCATTGTTGAAATACCGGGCATCAATGAAGAATTATTGGGTACGGAGAATAAGGATATTGCCGGGGTGCTTAGTAAACTCCGCCAAGGTGCCGGTTTGACTTCTTTACAAGACTGGTTCGATAATCTATCAATGGCCAAGCGCCATCTTGGCAAACTCGTTGCTCGGATAATTCAGAAAAATTACTCCCGTCGGAAAATCGAGCGAATAATCAACAAACAAATCACCCCTGAATTCTTCTCCAGGGATATTATGGAATACGATTGTATCGTGCAGGAAGGATTGCTCACCGATTCACAGCGAGAACTTTATTACGAGGAACTCAAGGCCCTCTATCGGATGGCCGCCGAAGCCGGACAACCTGGAGCCATACCCTTCGGAGCTATTATCAAAGCTGCTCCAATCCAATTGCGAGATGAACTTCAGGCTGAAATAAAAGAAGCAGAGCGGCAGCGTCAGCAGGCCAATACCGCTCAGGAAGAAGATCGGGAATTGCTTCGCAAACTCCAACAAAGTCAGATAGCAAAAGATCTCGCCCAAGCGGAGGAGCGACATAAAGAAGCTGGCCGCGAGAAAGCCCAGGAATTTACCGAGTGGCTTGAAGCTGTAGAGAAAATCAGAGGTTTGGGAATCGATAACGCAAGCAAGGTAATTGAAATGATCAGATCACTCAAGGACAGTAATGATCAGTCGCAGCAGGACCCGCAAATAGCGCAGAATGTCGGGTAATGCAATCTTGAACGAAAGGTCTACGGAGATGAATAGATGTTTTTCCCAACGGCCTGCCCCTTTGGCGGGAAACCCGGCCGGAATTGTTTATACCGTAGTTGGGGTTGGCATAGTTGGTGGTGTTCCAACTCGGATAATTATGTGCAAGAAGATATCTGCCGAAGAAATAAAGAAAAACCTGGCCCGCCACCGACGTTTCTTACGTGCCGTGGGTTCAAGGAATTAGACGATGGAATTGCAGATTGGTAACGCCTAATGAAAGGATATGAAAATGCCTAGAAAGAAACTTGGCGACCGTTCAATGAATGTGGCCCTTGCTGAACCGGTTGTAGCTGTTGAGGTCGATCCGTTAGCCGAACTTACTATAGAAGACCTCAATAGGTGTGTAGCCAAACGAAGCCCTCTGACTCCCCGAACTGAACGTATCCTGCGAACTTATTTTACCTATCGAGGTAATCCTGCTTATCGTGCGGCTGAACAGGCCAGGCAATTACAGATAACAGTCAATAAAGTGGCCTCGGCCGAACGACGATCCTTGCAGTTGCTTTTACTACATGTAAAAGGTTCCAACTAATGACCAACTTAGTTGAAATTGGTGAATTACGCGAACAGGTTGGCAAGGATATGGTGATTACCTTGCGCACCATAATCAATCGGATGAGTAAACATAGCGAAATCTACTGGATACTCGTCCATAGCAGTTGGGATAAAGGTCCTATGCCCTCGACCCCAACGAATCGTCAGCATATCCATCCGGAAACCTTCAAGGTAAAGCCGGAGAATGTATTGAGAACCAATCTTATTATCATGCCCGTAAAACCTACCCATGTACTGGTTGGAACTCTCTGTTTCGAGGTGGACAATAAACGGGGCAAGTTGGATTTACTATGGAACCTGCCGATGGACGCCCCGCGTCCTCCAGGTATTGAAATGGAACAGGATTCAGAATACGAAAGCGTATTCCGATCCGCCAAGAATTCAGGAGTAATAGCTTATGGATAACATGGATTTTGAAGAACAGTGGGGTTATTGGGTTTGGTGCGAAAGTACGGATCAACTCAGACAGAGTATTTTAGCCGTCCTGGATCACATGGAACTATGTATTCCAACTGAACGCAGACAACACGTCACGATTATCCACCGAAAACCTGGATGCGATCCTTTGATTCATGACAATAGCCAAATTAGTGTCGGCTGGAAATATGCTCCACCTGGCACGAAAAGCATCGAAGGTACTATTCCACCCGAAGGAGTTCTAACTCAGCTTAGTCTGAAGACTAAGCGTTTATAAATGTCAAAGGCAGCATAGACGCGGCGTAAGCGGAATTCGCCATCCGCAACACCGGGCTTCGTCGGCTCGTAATCTGCCAAACGCAAAGGAGCCTCTAATGGCTGAAGAAACGGGCGTAACCGAAGTTGATCCAGCCGCCGTGGATCAAACAACCGAGTCCCAGGAAGAAACTGTCGAACAAACCGAGCAGGTATCCCAAGATTTAGGATCGAAGGAAACGATTCCTAAAGAACGTTTGGATCAAGTTATCGGTCAGCGCGAGGAACTGAAATTGCAAAACGATCTGCTCCAGCAGCAACTTGCAATTTATCAGGCCAATCCTGCTGCTCCGGCAGGTCAGCAACGGCAGGCAACTTCCAAAACAAACGAGGGCCCGGATTATTTGGGGTCGAATGTTCCCGCTGAGGAATTTCTGAGTAAGGATCAGGTGAACGCTGCGTTCGGGCAAATGTACCAGCAATTCACCCAAGCGATTGCCAATCAGCAATTCCAGATTTCCAATCCTGATTTCAAGGATATTGTCGGGACTCAACAGAAAATGGCCCCTGCATTGACTCAGTATCTTATAGACAACCCTGCAACCGCAGCACAGATTTCTACTCATCCGCAGCCTATGCACTATCTCTACACTTTGGGCAAGGCCGCTGCTGCTGCCGAAAAGGCAAAAGCCAAAGCCGAAAAGAAACCAGAGCCCTCTATTGCTTCTCCTAGTGCTATTGGAGGTGGTCGAGGTGGACTTGTTCCAGCGGAAAAATATGGCAAGATGACTAAGGATGAGTTCGAGGTATCTGTTGCAAAAGCGAAAGCTGGAGGTTAGCAGGGCAAAAACAATCCAGAAAGGAGTTTAGCTAATGGCTAACATAACAACCACGACTCAAATTGATCCGGGTACCAGTCCGTTTTACGACAGGCTTCTGTTGGAACGGGCGGTACCTATGTTTCATCACCTCAAGTTCGCAGATGTAAAAACTCTGCCTAAGGGTGAAAGTGATAGTATCAAGTGGCGCAGATACTCTGCTTTGACTGTGGCCACCGCCCCCTTGTCCGAAGGTGTCACTCCCGCAGGTCAGCAACTCGGTAAAAACGATCTTGAGGCCCGGGTGCAGCAATATGGTGATTACGTACACCTGACTGACATTGTGAATCTGGTGAACCAAGACCCGATTATTACTGAAACCACCGAGGTTCAGGGCGAGCAGATGGGTGAAACCTTCGATAATCTAACCAGGGATTATTTCGCAGCCAATGCCAGTCAGACAACCTGCTCGAACGGTACCACCGGCACAAGTACGGATTTGAACGCCACTGATATCCTCGGTGTAATTCAAACCCTTCTGG
>DRGS01000008.1 GCA_011053245.1 Phycisphaerales bacterium | reverse complement strand
GGTGTAATGCGTGAAATGAAATACGCCGTACCGATACAAATAGCCGCCGCCATCATAGGGATCGCCCTCTGGATAACATCACTGTTCATTACCGGAGCATAAGAAAATGCCGAAACTGAGATACTTAAAAAATGTTGTAACCTTAAAGCTCGACCGCGAAAAATGCATCGGCTGTAAGATGTGTACGATAGTCTGCCCGCACGCCGTCTTCGAGATGGAAGATTCGAAAAAGGCCCGCATCACCGACAAAGACGCCTGCATGGAATGCGGAGCCTGCCAAACCAACTGCCCCGTCGATGCAATAGAGGTAAAATCCGGAGTCGGATGCGCAGCAGGAGTAATAATAGGCTTCCTAACAGGAACAGAACCAAACTGCGACTGCACAAAAGGCGCATGCTGCGGTTAAAAACAATAGCAAAATTACTTATATCAAGGAGTTGAAAAATGGCGGACTTGAAGAATATTTTTTCCGTACTATTTTGCATTGTTGTTCTAGGCCAGATTCAGGCAGTAGAACCAAACGCTAAAACCGATTTGCAGCTTAAGAATGACGAAAACTGGAGTAAAGCGGTTGGTGGTCTGCGGTGTCGAATCGAGCCAACCAGAAAAAGGTTCCTGATTGACGACCCTATTAGTTTCAGGATAACATTTGAGAATACCGGTAAAAAAACGTTTCTTCTTCGTGGCGTGGGGCAAAGCCATATATATGAAGCAGGTGATTTCTATTTCAACGACCAAAAAGTCGGATCGATGCCATCTATAATTATCGACTCTCAGATAAGGCCAAACATGCCACTAAACCCTGATCAGTCAAAGGCTGTTTCATTCACTCTTAGACCGTGGGGAGCAACTCATGGCCCATGGAAAACAAACGACCCTAAGATACCTCAAAAACCGAACCAATATAAAGTCAGATTTCATTATGCCGGGGCAATGTTTTTAGACTCGGGTATGAACGATGACGGTTTCATAAGTTCACAAAGCCCGGGCGAGATCGTCTCCAACACAGTTGAAATTGAAATTGCAGAGAAACCATCCACAGCCAAACCCGGAGCGGAGATCGAATCCCTGAAAGAAACTCTCGAAAAAGTGCACGAGGCAATTGGCAAAGATTGCTATATCTTTGACACCGTAATTCGAGGTACGGTCTCCGAAGAATCTGAGAAGTATCATTTTCTGCTGATCCACAATCCTCGTACATCAAAGCAGGGAAGAAAAGAAGCGGCTGAAATCGTCAAATGGAGTCTGGGCAGCCTGGTGGTCGCGGAAAATGATGAATATTTTCTGCTGGTTTCAGAGCAACCGCCAAAGGCGGAAAAACAAGAGGAGCTGATAGCAAAGATATGCGCATTGCTAAACCTTGAAGCGAACAATATTCGCAGGGATATGGAACATTATTTGATAGAAGAGACCAAACTGGTTGCTCATGAAATGGGCGGGCAAATGGTTTTGACACTGCATCCCGGCATTCTCTGGAAAGAGATCGGCAGTTTGTCACGCGAGCCCGGCATGGAAGACCTTCAGAAGTTCATGCAGAAGTATCCGGAAGAAAGGTACTGGCACGCTCATTTGCACGGCAAAGTTGCGGCATTTTTGCAAAGAAAGAACCGGTTCGGAGAAGCACTCGAGATGTATCAAAAGATGATTGACGAATACGGAGATCTGGTCCTGCCGATGTTTCCCGGTCGGATACTAGCTAAAGACAATGCTCAACTTGGGATGGCGGATTGTTACCGGCAGATGGGCGCCACCGATATAGCCCTGGAAATACTTGATAATTTGAAAAGCCAGACAACATCAAGAATGATCAGGCGAATGGCTGAAAAAGAGTATGAAGAACTGCGGATGATCAAACGAAAAGCCGAAAAGGAGGGCAAAGAACTGTATGAACAGACTTTCGATCAAGGCAAGTAAAATGAATTATCATGGTTGTTCCAACCAGCATTTTTTGAGTTGGACCATAATTTTTTATTTTCCCTTGACATAACTGCCGGATTTTAGTATTATATCGCCTATGAAGTGTAGAATTCGCAAAGCTTATTGGTGCTGGTGGCCGGTCGGAACTAACGACGGGTAGCGGATTCCTTGCACATACTCTGGAATTATAATAGATCGCGGCCTGTCGATATGATGGGTCGCGATTTTTTTTTGTTTGCATTGCTCGCGGCTGCAAACTATCATAACGGGCTATTGGACACAAGGTGTACAGATTATGGAAGAATACATACAAATTATAACAGACGCTAAAGCGGGCCAGATAATCCCCCTCGTCAAAGAAATAGACATAGACTGTCCGGTAGAGTTCTTCGCAAAACTCTCCGATTACGGCAGAAAACAGGATTGCTGCCTCTTTGAGTCCCGGGACCATCTCGACAAAGACGGCCAGGGCGCACTTACTTTCGGCACCGCAAGCCCTGCCCTGTACCTGACCGGAACCGGAGCGGACTTCACAATAAAGGCACTCACCGACGTCGGACGCAGAATGCTCGCCTTTATTACCGCTGACCGCAGCAAGTTCGATTTCTGCCAGACGGTCGACATTACAGATGACGCCATAACCGGAACCCTGAAATACGCTGACAACTGCGTCGACGAAGAAGCCCGCCTAAAGAGCACAAACCAGATGGACGTCCTGCGGCTGGTCGCCTCATCGTTCGTCCTTGCCAGCAAACCCTTCCGCGTTACCTGCGGACTCCTGGGCGCACTTAGCTACGACTTCATTGATCAGTTCGAAAAGCTCCCCCCCAATAAAAGCGACATCCTGAACAACCCCGACTACGAACTGTACTTCGCCGACAACATCTTCCTCATGGACCATCGCACCTCCAAGGGCTACGTCATCGTCAATGTAATGATAACCGACGGCCCGCGCGACGAGATCCTTGAAGAGGCCCAAGCCTGTTTCGACCACTATGTAAATATGGCAGCCGGCGACGTCCCAACTCCTAAGAAATACGACGCCACGCTCCCCCCTGCCGGCAGCGACACCGAACAAGCCGAATACGAAAAAATGGTAACGACCGCCAAGGACCACATAATCGAAGGCGACATCTTCCAGGTCGTCCTCAGCAGAACTTTCACAGAACCCTGCCCCGACGAACCGCTGGATGTGTACAGCCGCCTGCGCACCCTGAACCCCTCACCGTATATGTTTTATCTTAACACGCAAAATACCGTACTATTAGGAGCAAGCCCCGAGCTGAATCTAAGGGTCAGCGGAACCGACAAACGCAGCGTAGAGATCAGACCCATCGCCGGCACAAAACCGCGCGGCAGACTAAACGGTAAGATCGACCCCGACACTGACGCCAGATACGAAGCCGAGCTTAAACTCGACCGCAAGGAACTCGCCGAACACATGATGCTCGTCGATCTTGCCCGTAACGATATCGCCCGCGTCGCCGCACCCGGCACACGGATCGTAAACGAAATGCTCATAGCCGAAAAATACGCATCCGTAATGCATCTGGTCAGCAACGTAAAGGGCGAGCTTCGCGACGACCTCGACGCTCTGAGCGCATATCTCGCTACTATGAACATGGGAACACTCTCAGGCGCCCCAAAGATCGAAGCCATGAAAATAATTCGCCAGCTCGAAAAGAATAAACGCGGCTACTACGGCGGAGCGGTAATGTACCTCACCGTCGACGGCCAGTTCGATAGCTGCATAACCATAAGAAGCTTACAGATAAAAGACAACACCGCTTACATC
>DRGS01000007.1 GCA_011053245.1 Phycisphaerales bacterium | reverse complement strand
GTCGATAAGGACATCGCCAAATTGCAGACGGTCTTTCAGGAAAAAGGGTACCTTGACTCACGAGTCGAATCGACACTGAAGTTAAGCGAAGACCAGGCAAACGCTTTTATAACCTTCTCCGTCACAGAGGGGCCGATGTATCTTGTCGACAGCGTTATCGTGAAGGGCAATGAGTTTTTTAGCGACGATATCCTTTTTGAAGATTTTAAGCTCAGGGCCGGTCAGTCTTACAGCGAAGATAAAAGCCGATTCGATATACGCTCCATAAGTCGGCGATACAAGGAGGTCGGTTTTATCGATGTAAGGGTCCGTTATCGCCGCACATTCACAGGAGCCGGAAAAGTTCTTTGCGAATTTGACGTTGTTGAAGGTGGACGGTTTCGCATTGGCAAAATTATCATAACAGGCAATGAGGCGACGCACGATAATGTTATACGGCATATTCTCGACGAGGAAGGTTTCCGGCCGGGTCAATGGTATAACGCCGAGATCGCTCGCGGCGACGAAACCGGCGAACTGGAAAAGCTGATAAAGCGGACGGTTTATACGGAATCGGCGTTTATTAAACCGGTTGGTGACAAAAGCGACCAGCGCGATGCTCGCATCAATATAACCGAGGGGCAGACTGGTTCGGTTATGTTAGGCGCAGGCGTCAGCAGTAACCGCGGCTTGATCGGTCAGTTGGTATTTGATCAGCGCAATTTCGATATTACGGACTGGCCGGATAGCTGGAAAGAATTTGCTACGGGCAAGGCGTTTAAGGGCGCGGGTCAGAGATTTCGTATCTCTCTGGAACCGGGTACGCGACAGGATGCTTTTTCTGTTAGTTTTACCGAGCCTTACCTTTATGACCAGGCTGTATCGTTCAATACTACTGCTTCGCTCTTTGAAAGATGGCAGGAAAGTCACAATGAAAAGAGAGCGAAAGCTTACGTTGGCATTGAGAAGCGCTATGACGACGATTGGCGGAGAGGTGTCGCTTTCCGGGTTGAAAATGTTGACGTTTCGGACCTTGACTTCGATGCTCCTCAGGAGATACGCGACATTGTCGGCGACACTTCATTGGTCGGGATCAGGCTGTCTATCCGCAAGGATACGACCGACAGCAGATTTCTTCCGAGCAGAGGATACAATTTCAACTCCAGTTTTGAGCAGGTGGGAGGCGACTTTACCTTTAGCGTAGTCTCTGCAACGCAGCGGTGGTACAAGACTCTTTATGAAGACCTGGCCGAGCGCAGGACCGTTCTTGAGACGAAGATCCGGGTTGCATCGATCTTAGGTGACGCTCCGGCATTCGAGAAATTCTATGCCGGCGGTACAGGTTCGATCAGGGGATTCGACTATCGCGGCGTAAGCACGAGAGGTTTACAAACGGGCGGGGTTGTCGATCCTCAAAGAAAAGATCCGATAGGCAGCGACTGGCTTGTTACCGCTAATGCCGAGGTTGCGATCCCGCTTACGACCGAAGTTCTTTCGGCTCTGTTTTTCGTTGATACAGGAATTATCGATACCGGCGGCGTCAGGGCTTCGATAGGTACGGGTTTGCAGATCATGCTGCCGCAGTGGTTCGGGCCGGTCCCGATGAGGTTTGAGTTTGCGATACCGTTCATGAAAGACGATAACGACGAGACCCAGGTATTCAGTTTTACCGTAGGGGCTTTGTTTTAGTCGGAAGAGATGGAAATACATAGTAATTTCGGAATATCAAGGAGTACGAATATGAGATCAAGAAGTATAATATTAGCAGTCGCAGCAGGTGTGATCCTTTCGGTGTGTTTTGGTTACCAGAGGGGGATGGCAAAAGCGAAAAAGGATTTTATGCCGCCGAAGGTGGGAGTCGTAAGTATTCGCACTGTTATTGAGAATACAAAAAAGAAAGCTCAGTTTGAAGGGCAGCTTAAGGCCGAAGGGGAAAGGGTTATGGCTCAGCTCGAAAAAATGGAGAAGGATGTCGATGCGCTGAGAGCCGACATGAATACGCGGGTCAAGGGCAGCAGCGATTATATGGACCTGATGCGACAGGGGATGGAAAAGCAGGCGACACTTAAAGCAAAGGATGAATTTCATCAAAAACAATTTGCTCTCATGCAGCAGGACTGGACAGAGAAGATTTATAAAGAGATCCTCACAGCCGTTGAAAAAACAGCACAGGAGATGGGACTTGATATGGTTCTTGTCAAAGAAGATTTTCTGTTTCCGTCGGCTAGCAGTAATGAGCTGCTGCTGACAATTAAAACGAGTAAGGTGTTGTACAGTTCGGACGAACTCGATATTACTAACGAAGTACTGGCGACATTGGATAAGTAATTGTATCAGTTATCGGAAGATATAATGGTCAAACATAAGACATCATCCGGATTAACCGTAAGTGAGCTTGCCGGGCATCTTGGGGCAGAGCTTATTGGTGAATGCGCCGAATTGATAACAGCGGTGAATTCGCTGGATCGGGCTTGCGGGTGCGAGGTAAGTTTTATTTCGTCTGATAAATTTTCCGAGAACTGCGATGAGTCCAGAGCGGGTGCCATCATTGTCGCCAAAAAGATCGACGGCGTAAGCGTAGCGCAATTAGTCGTTGAAAACGTCGATGCGGCTCTTATAAAAACACTTAACCTGTTCGCTCCCAAACTGACGGCTGCCAGTGGTATTCATCCGACGGCTATTATTGAGCAGAGCGCTGAGATCGGTAAAGACGCAGCGGTCGGGCCTGGGGCCTATAT
>DRGS01000006.1 GCA_011053245.1 Phycisphaerales bacterium | reverse complement strand
GGCATTGATGGTCCTCGATGGTTTTAACGAACCGAAAGATGAGCTTGCGATAAGCTGGCTTTTTGCTCGTCTGGGTACGGAGGGCGGTTTCCATGTAATGGGCGATGTGCCGATCGCTGATCTTCTTTCGACGGCGACAGCTTTGCATACGCTTGGAACACTTGGCGTTGCGGCGGAAAGGATATCCGGGCCGGTCAAGGAAAGATGCCTTGATTATCTCGACAGCCTCTGGGATAGTCGCGGCGCGTTTTGCGGTAATGAAATTGATAAGGACCTTGACTGCGAATACGTTTTTTACGGACTGTTGGCGACAGGGCAATTGAGCAAACTATGACTGTTTAGGAAAAAAGAACCACGAATGAACACGAATAAGCACTAATGTAAAAAGCAAATTAACATGCTTATGCAAGCACAAGCATGGCACCCGGCCATGTATAGAATAAATAGGAAGCCGCCTACGGCGGATGCTATTATCATGTGGATTCGGCGCCTGCGCGGGAATGACAAAGAACGGTTACCTTAGATTATGATCGATGTAAACAAATCCGATATTGATAATTCGCTTGAGTTGTTACGGCGGACGCTTCTTGCTGAAAGGGGGGGCGAAAGTTACTGGCGAGGCGAACTTTCATCGAGCGCACTTGCGACGGCTACGGCGGTGTGCGCCCTTTCGCTGGTCGATGCTAACGAATACGAATCGCAGATCGAAAAAGGTTTGGGCTGGCTCTGTGAAAATCGTAATGCCGATGGCGGCTTTGGCGATAGTATCTTAAGCGAAAGCAATTTGACGACTACGGTTCTGGTTCGGGCGGTATTTGAATTTGCAGAAGATTCCGACATCAATTGCCGGACCAAAAAAGATGCCGAAAAGTGGATATCCGAAAGAGCAGGGGGGGTAAGTTACGAGCATATTGCCAACGCGATAGATTCCCATTACGGCAAGGACAAGACTTTTTCCGTTCCGATCCTTACGATGTGCGCATTGTCGGGCTGGTTCGGAACAGATGAGAAGATATGGCGGCGGATAAAAGCTTTGCCTTTTGAACTTGCCGTTTTTCCGCATGAGTTTTTCAGATGGCTGAGACTCCATGTCGTCAGCTATGCGTTACCGGCTCTTATCGCTATGGGTCAAGTGCGATTCTACAAGCTAAGGCCTCGCAATCCTATTACGAGATTTATCAGAGGTATGGCGCGACGGAAAACCTTTGCTGTTCTCGGAACTACTCAGCCGGGAAACGGGGGATTCCTTGAAGCGACTCCGCTGACCAGCTTTGTGGTGATGGCGATTGCGGCGTGTGGATATGAAAAAAGCGATGTCGTCGAGCGGTCGGTGAAATTTATTCTGGGTTCTGCAAGAGACGACGGAAGCTGGGCAATCGATACCGACCTTGCGACATGGGTAACAACCCTTTCGGTAAATGCCCTTGCCGCGGGGAGCGAATCGCCATCTGCTATTAGCATGGACGACCGTCGTGATATTCAAGAGTGGTTGTTAGGGCAACAGTTTCGTAAGGTGCATCCCTTTACCAATTCACCGGCGGGCGGATGGGGATGGACCGATCTGCCGGGGGCTGTGCCCGATGCCGACGATACGGCTGGGGCGCTTGTCGCGCTGGCGAATCTACAACTGGTCGATGAGCCTATAAAAAAAGCCGCAGCCGCCGGAGCGCAATGGCTTATTGGTGTGCAGAATACCGATGGCGGGATCGCGACCTTTTGTCCGGGTTGGAGTAAATTGCCATTCGACCGAAGCGCTACGGATCTGACGGGGCATACGATAAAAGCTTTCGCATGTTGGCTCGAAACGTTCGATGGGCCGCTGCGAAAACGCGTAGAAGCGGCTATTGCAAAGGCGTTGGGTTTCCTCAAAAGGAACCAGCATCTGGATGGATCCTGGGTTCCGCTGTGGTTCGGCAATGAAAATACGCCAGAGCAGCAAAACCCCGTATACGGAACGGCAAGGGTGCTGTCGCATCTTAGCGATGTATCTATTGATAGTGCAAGTATGCTTGAAAGGGCGGCTGGGTGGCTGATGGGGGTGCAAAATGACGATGGTGGTTTCGGCGGCGGGGCGGGTGTAAGTTCATCTATTGAGGAGACGGCCCTTGCTCTGGATGGTTTAGCGGCCTATACAAGCGGTTTGCCTGAAAGCGATGGCCAACGCCAGAAACTCGAACAAACCATCGGCGGGGCGGCGAAATGGCTTATTGAACACACCGCCGGTTTGAATAATCTGACTCCTAACCCGATAGGGCTGTATTTCGCCAGTCTCTGGTATTACGAAAAGCTCTATCCGGTTATTTTCAGCATATCGGCGTTGCAAAGGGTCAGGGAAATGTGCGGTTAAGGCCTTGCAGACTTTTTTTATAAAGTTGAAAAGGCTTGTTGACTTTGCGGAACTATAAATAGATAATACTGCATGTAAATAAACTTTGGTTCTTGGGGAGCAAATTTTATGAGTGGGATGCTTGTTTTTGCTGCGTTTTTGTTCTTAGCTTGTGCGGCGTTGATCGTTGCTGAGGTTTTTGTGCCCAGCGGTGGTTTGATCTCGGCTTGCGCGGTTCTGTGTCTGGTTGGGGGGCTGATAATATTCTTCAAACAGTCCGCGGTCGCCGGGTGGGCAGGTATGGGCGTTGCGGTTATTATGATACCGTCTGTGCTGGTCTTTTCTTTTAAGATGCTACCGAAAACGAAATTCGGTAAGTCGGTAATGCTTACGCCTTCGGAACGCAAAGTAGGCGATGCCATACCCGATACGGATAAACTAAAAGCCCTGTTAGGTCAAACCGGCACAGTCATTTCGCCGCTTCGACCGGTTGGGATGTGTGATTTTGACGGTAATAGAATTGAATGCGTAGCGGAAAGCGGATACGTCGAAAATGACAACAGCGTGACGGTCATCCACGTTGAAGGTACGCAGCTTACGGTTCGCGTAAATAATGAAAACACTTAATGAAAGGGTTTAAAAATGTTTACATCAATGACTACAATTTTAGCGCAGGGCGGCATGCTGACTGTCGGTATCATAGTCGCTGTTATTTTGGGTATTATTTTACTGGTTATTTTGCTTCTGATGGTCACTTTCTTCAAGCTATGGCTCCAGGCGCGTCTATCAAAGGCAAATGTAAAATTCTCAGAGCTTATCGGTATGTGGCTGCGAAAGGTCAATTATCGGTCGATCGTTTTGAGTAAGATCACCGCTATTCAGGCAGGGCTGGAACTAACGACCCAGGACCTTGAGAGTCATTATCTTGCAGGCGGGCGGGTATCCAATGTAGTCCGCGCACTGGTAGCAGCGAACCGGGCGAACATTACCCTGACGCTGAAAACCGCAACGGCGATCGATCTGGCTGGGCGCGATATATTAGAAGCCGTTCAGACCAGTGTTAACCCGAAGGTTATCGATTGCCCCGACCCCACAAAAGGCAGGATGACCGTTGACGCTGTCGCCCAGGACGGTATCCAGTTGAAAGCAAAGGCACGCGTTACCGTCCGCGCCAATATCGACCGGCTGATCGGCGGAGCGACGGAAGAGACCATTATCGCCCGTGTCGGCGAAGGTATCGTTACCACTATCGGCAGTGCGGTAAACCATAAGAGCGTACTCGAAAATCCTGACAATATCTCCAAGGCTGTACTTAGCAAGGGTCTTGACGCCGGAACCGCGTTTGAGATACTCTCAATTGATATTGCTGATATTGACGTTGGTGAGAATATCGGCGCTCAACTGCAAAAGGCACAGGCATACGCCGATCAGGAACGTGCCAAAGCCGAAGCTGAAAAACGCCGTTCTATGGCTATCGCTCGCCAGCAGGAAATGAAGGCTCTGGTCCATGAGAACCGGGCAAAAGTCGTACTCGCAGAAGCTGAGATACCGAAGGCAATGGCTGAGGCATTTAGAAAAGGCAACCTCGGCATCATGGATTATTACAGAATGAAGAATATCAACGCCGATACGTCGATGCGTGATTCGATAGCCGATACACCCAAGAAGCAGGAGTAGGACTGGCGAATATGAGCGTATTTTATAATATAATCGCAGAAGGCGGCGGGTTTGGGCCGATACTCGTAATCGCTGCAATAATGGCATTTAAGTTCATTGGCAAGATTATCACGGAACGGGCCGCGCAAAAAGAAGAAGAAAATAAAGCTTTGGAAAAGGGTATGCGTCCTGAACCCGAATCTCAAGGCGAGCGGCGGTACAAACCCATTGGTGAGCCTTCGCAGCAACCCCGGCGGCAACCTGTTCAAAGGGTAGAGTCGCCTGGCGTGAAAGATTTGCCATACGCCAAGCGTCATACGCGAAAAGAAACGAAGCAATCTAAAGAGATGCTGCGTCCTAAGCCGCAGCAGCCAACGCAAGCGGCTATTCCTGTTGCGCAGCGACACCGCAGAGACGAACATTTACCCGTCGCAAAACCGGTCGCCGAACGACCAAGTCGCAGGCCGCGTCCAACGCAAAAAAGGCCAGCCAAACCCGTTGCTGTGAGACAACCCCAAAGACGCGAGCCTGAACCGGCAAAGCCTGTGGAAGTAGTAAGAGAAAAACCGCCTCAGTCGACGCTGGCAGCAGCACTTGGGGATCATGAAAGCCTCAAAAGGGCGATAGTACTGTCGGAAATACTCGGTAAACCCGTCAGTCTGCGTACAGGTTCGCAGCAATACTAAAAGCAGTTCTCATGGACGATATCCGCTAACGCCCTCTTCGGCACATGCAAGCGGTCGTTAGCATCGAGATAATACTTGATCGAATCGGTTTTGCAGTCTTCCATGAGCGGCTCTTCGTCTGGGTATCCAAGGGCGACCACTGAATCTATCAGGTAATTTTCCGGCATTTCAATAAGGGCAGCGATCTTTTCACGGTTGACAGCACCCATCCAGCACGAGCCTATCTGTAAACTCCATGCGGCTAAAAGAATATTTTCAATAGACGCAGCGGCATCATCAGGGGCTTCTTTGGAGATCTCACGATTTACCAGCACCACAATATACGCTACGGGCCTCTTACCGGCAGGGGGTGTGCGTTTGGGTTTAACATAGCCTGCCCAGGCGAGATGTTCAAAAACCCGCTCGACCTGAGCGGAATCGTTTACGATAACATATTCCAGCGGCTGGCGGTTCGCACCCGCCGGTGCGCACCGGGCGCATTCTACCAGTTCGTAAAGCACTTTGCTGTCAATCGGATCCTGCTTAAACAATCGTACCGTACGTCTGCTCTTGATAACATCCAAAAAATCCATCGCATGGCCTTTCTATTTCAAAATGGATTCCCGCCTGCGCGGGAATGACAAGTTTACAAAGTCTAACCGAAAAAACCCGCCAACTCCAATGTTATTGGAAATCGCTCATGAATATCACCCTGAACCGCCTTGAATTCTGTCCCATCTTGAAGGTCCGATAATACATCTTATGTTGCATTCAGCGATATCTGGCAAAACAACCGATTTTACTTACAGTG
>DRGS01000005.1 GCA_011053245.1 Phycisphaerales bacterium | reverse complement strand
TATAGCGTTTATCGCCATTTGGCATAGTAACCTCTAAGAAACCGTCGCCCTGTATGGCAATGTCTTCGTCCCTGCCCGTACCCTGAAATTCACCTAACGTGAAAACCTTGTTCGTAGATGCCATACGCACACCGCTGCCTATCTCAAGACCGCTCGGTGCAGTTACTCCCGAAGCAACCTCTCGCCCGGCGTCACGTATCTTAAGGTAGAGCAGATCCTGGAAATTGACCTGCGAACGCTTAAATCCGTTCGTGTTAATATTAGCAAGGTTGTTCGCTATCGAATCAACCATTGTCTGCTGGGCATCCATTCCTGTAGCTGCCGTGGAAAATGCCTTAAGCATAATAAACTCCTATCTGTTTAAGTAGCGTTAGCAACGCCGATTATCGTCTTTGAGATTTCACGGC
The DNA here is from genome assembly GCA_011053245.1 of Phycisphaerales bacterium. Next base: position 6,238 of record DRGS01000005.1, on the reverse strand, counting down.
GTCTGCTCAAAAGTTTCATGTTCGTATCGTAAAGGCTCGAAACCTTCATCATAGCTATCAATTCCTGTGCCAGGTTAACATTGGAATTCTCCTGAAAACCCTGTCTGACCAATGCGTTCGCTGCATCTGTCGGCTCCACACCGTCAGGTGCCATATAACAATTGTAACCTACCGAAACGAGTTTCCCCTCGTCTTCGCCAAACTCAACAATCCTTAAATTCCCGATATCCGTATCACCAGCCATAATATGGCCATCCTCGGCGATACCGATCTGGCTTTCGCCTATACCGCTCGGTACGATAACAGGACCGTCGGTGCCTGCGACCATACGACCGTTTATGTCAATGAGTTGGCCAGTCGTATTGTCCAGATGGAATATCCCGTTTCTTGTGTAAAGCGGCCCGTCCGGTGTCTCTATGACAAAGAATCCTTTGCTTCCTATCGCAAGATCAAGCGGTCGGCCAGTCTTTAGAAGATTACCCATCGTAAAGTCAAGTGCGCCTTTGACGTTTATTTCACCTTGTTCGACTTCTTTGGGATCTGCCATCTTATCCATCAGTTCCCGGGTAAAAGCGTTAACCCTGCGCTTGTAACCGGTAGTGTTAATATTGGCGAGGTTATGCGCGATCGTCTCATATTCTTTGACCAGTGCATCTACACTCGAACCTAATTGTCCAGCGGGATTAACCATTTACTGCCTCCGCGACAAGGTTAGAATCTTCTGTTTCCTGCTGACTTGTTCCATCTTCGCTCTCGGCGAATGCCTTGGCAATGGCGACACTGTTAGTTGCCCGAACCAGTTCGTTGACTCCGGCATCGTTCAAACCTAACAACTCCACACCGATCGTACTGCCGCTGCCGGCTACATTCCTTATGCCGCGGACTTCGCCGATATCTTCAACGATCTTACCTTCCTCAAGTTCGAATATCACCAGCACCCTGTCTCCGCTGCTAACATCAAGATCGGTGATCATCGAAAGCCCCGGACCGGAAAGCTCTGTTATCGTACCAGGTCTGAATCTTGGTCCCTGATAATCCTCGTCATCATGTATGATTGAAGGAAAGGCAGCTATCATTGCCGGTTTACTCACCGAAACACGAAGGAACCTGCGCTTATTGACAAATCTTATATTATCCGTATGGCTCAGTGTCAGTTCACCTCTGGCAAAGGCGATCGTAATGACATTGAACTGCCACGTTGCCCCGCCGAGACAGTACCGCACGCTCCATACATCACCGCCCCTGCAGTCGATCTGCTCTTCGGGCTGAACAATAAATTCCAGATTGTCATTCTTAATAACAACCGCTCCGGTGGTGATAAATTCACCGTTTCGTGAAAGTTGAATGGCGATTTTCTTGCCGACAGCAATATTCCGGCTGCTTAGCCCTCTCGTTCCGCCGCCGCGAACACCAAACGAATATGTCTTCCGGTTAAATCCGAGTTTTTCTTTGATCACATTGAGCGTGGAATTGAGTTTCTTACGTTCTTCAATACTCTTGCTGGTGGAAAAACGCTCCTGCATCACTCTGGCGGCTCCACGATTAAACGCGGGCATCATCGAAAAAACCGCCTCTTTGCGTTTGATTGAGGCACTTGCACTGACTGTTTCGAGCAGCTTTCGTTCCTCAACCGTAAGTCCGCGGCGATCCGCCTGGTCACGAAATCTTCTTTCAGAAGCGGCTGCATCCCGCTCGATCCGAAGCCTTCTGACACCTAACAGCACTATGGTCAGGATAAAAGCTATCGAAGCCATCAGCAAAACGAACCACTTATTCGTCAAAATGCTGTCATTGGCATCGAAACCGCGCATCGCCCGCCACTTCTCAACAGCCGTAAGAGCAAGCAGATACGAAAAACCAATATTGGATATTACCGCCATGAGCGCCTCAGCCGGAAAAAACTACCTGATAAGGTTAGTCAGTTCTCTTAATATGTCATTTGCAACCCGAATGGTACGGGCATTGGTCTGGAAACCGTTCTGGGCCATCATCATATTTACAAATTCTTTCGCCGTATCCGTATTGGATTGCTCAAGCTGACCTGCTTCCAGGGATCCGGCACCGTTGGCTCCGGCTACCGTCATATTTGCAAGACCGGAGTTCGACGATGCCACATAGTAACCGCCGCCAACAGCTTCCATAGCTGCCGGGTTCTGGAATACAGCCATCGCGACCGCCGCGATAGTCATTGTCTTGTCATTGGTGAATTTACCCAATATCATACCGCTGTTATCGATAGAGACCTCAGACAGAATACCCGCCGCGTAACCGTCCTGCAGCGAAACCGACGCATTGGAGTTTGTTTGAGCAAACTGTGTTATACCGTCAAATGTCCCGACAGTTCCAAGAGCAAATGTGATATCCTGAGTAACCGTCGGGTTATTCGCAAACGTTACGGTCCAGGTAAGCGGCGTTGATGTATCAGCAAGGCCGTTATATTCACCGCCATCAGGGTCAAATTGTATACCGTCTATCCGACGAGTCGAATAGAGGCTCGAAGCTGCCGTTTCACCTACGATCTGAGGGATCACAAGATCCCATGTGTTAGGGGTGTCCGTCTTGACAAGCGTCCCGGTCAACATGTGCTTTGCACCCATCGCGTCATAAACATCACGAGTAAAGGTATGTGTATCGTTGCCGCCAGCAGTAGTAAGCGTATATCCAGCCGCCAGTGTAAAGGCATCAGAACCACCGCCTGTGGAAGGTACATATGTCATATCGGATATAGCTGTCTGGCTGTATCCGGAGGTATCATCGGTAATAATTATCTCGCCGGAAGTACCAAGTGTCGCTGTAGAACCGGTGAAAAGTCCACTGATTGCCGTAATAAGCTGCCCCACTGTATAAGTAGTCGGAACTGCGATCGCGATTGGGGAGTTGGTAACCGGTGTCCCGGCTTTGGGCGTAAAGTCTACATCTATCCTCGCGTCACCATTAGCTACCGCACCGCTAAATTGATCCAGACTGAAAATAGTATCGGTCAATGTCGCCGGAGTTCCACTGGCCGTAGTCAGTGTCAGCACACTGGTTACCACATTCGTCGTAGCGGCATCCGTTACAGTACTCGGGACCTCTGAACGCACATTACCGTTGATCGTTACCGATGCAGTGGCATTAGCCGCCATCGGAGCACCGTATGGGATCGTGATATCGCTGCCTGTTCCCTGAAAAGCCGAACCATACGTTCCTGTCCGCTGAACCTTATAGCCCGTCGCTGCATCTACGAGGTTGTTACCCGAATCAACGGTAAACGAACCCATCCTCGTGTAGACATTCTGCTGCTGAGCGTTCCTAAGAAGGAAAAACCCCTCACCGCTTATTGCCGCATCCAGCGGACGCCCCGTTCCGGTAAAGTTACCCTGGGCCATATCGCGATTAATACTTGCAAGACCCACACCACTTCCCATCTGTTGCGGGTTAACACCACCTAAGTCGCCTGCCGGTGCACTGGCCTTTTTGATGGTCTGGCTCAAAAGTTCCGAAAACGTAGTGCTCGAAGCCTTATAGCCTATAGTGTTAACATTCGCAAGATTGTTACCGGCCACGTCCAACATTGTTTGGTGGACTTTAAGTCCTGATACTGCCGCTGACAATGCGCCCATTTTATGCTCCTTATATTACAAAAAATAATCTATTACAAATCTGAGTTATCTCGGATACCCGAAATGTTGTTCAGGTACACTCTATATGTGTCCGTAAGCGTCTGTCCGCTTATCAATTCAAAATCAGTGACATTAACGTTGAGAGAAGAGTACCCGGTTTCCGGGTCAATGTTGACCTGGTCCACCTTACCCATTACATCCTGCTGGTTCCCTGAGTCAAAGAACTCCACATCTTTACCTAATAGACTCTTAGCATAATCGTACTCGGCCATGAGCAATGAACCCTGAAAACTGCTATTGAGCTGTTCCATCGTAGAATTCATCGAAGAAATGCTCCCATTCATCTCTTCAGTAAGCTCCAACTGAGAAAACTGCGCAAGCTGAGCAGCCATCGCCTCATTGCTCATAGGTTCCAAAGGGTTCTGATTCTGCATCTGAGTTATCAGAAGCTGCATAAAGTCCATCTTCTGTGTACTCGCTGACGCCAGTCCTGTCGTGCCCTCTACTGCCATGATCATTTCCTTAAATCAATTACATGCCAAGACGCACTTGCGAAATCGGCACTATTATCTGATTGGTGATTTATGCAATTATTGTGCCATCAAGTACTCATACCAGAGCTATTGAAACGTAACTCCTTGCCTTGACAGTAGTTAAAAAATACACCCGGCTGCCATCAAAGACTCGGCAAAGCCAATTGCGCTCAATTGTGTGGATAAAAATTCCCCATCTGTAGGAAAAATATGCCGCAAACATAATTTCATGTTCTGCTATAACGTCCTATAAAAATTAAAGTTTCCATCTAATTAGTGCCGACCATAAGAACTATAACACTTAAATAAATGCTTCTTGATGGATATTTTTGAGACGTGATTGACCCGACAGGTACACGTCACTTTTTAAGTTCCCAAAAGTTTATAACAGAAAGCGGAGAATTACTTCATATGGCACTCGACAAGATACTGGTAATTGGCAAGGATTCTCAAACACATCAAAATTTACGTCCATTCGCAAGTCAGTTATTCGCAGCCGATGATATTTCCGACCTTCCGCAGATGATCCACTCTGTCGAACCGCAGCTTATGGTTTTCGATCCGGACGTTTCCAGGCAGCAACTCTGTACATTCCTCGAAACAGCCGCGAAAAACCATCCCAACATACCCGTCGTAGTACTCGGCAGTGATAACGATACTGATATCGCCGCTAAAGTGATCGACCTCGGTGCTATGGAATATGTCGCCGATAGACATCAGGACAGGATCGCCGAAATTATCTGCGAGATCGAAAATACGGACAATAATCAAAAAGACGATAACTTCTTTGCTGACCAATGCCCCCCTTCCGTAGCCATGGCCGGCAAAAGCCCGGCAATGGTCAAAGCTTTGCAAATGATGAACATCGTCGCGCAAAGCCTATGCAACCCGGTACTTATCGTTGGTGAAACCGGAACCGGCAAAGAACTCGCCGCAAAAGCCGTACATGTTATAAGAAACGGTTCATCGGGAAAATTCGTCGCCATTAATTGTGCCGCTCTTACCGCAAACCTGCTCGAAAGCGAACTCTTCGGCCATGTAAAGGGATCCTTCACCAGTGCCGACCGCGAAAAGATCGGACTGCTCGAAATCGCAGGCACTGGAACCGTATTTCTCGACGAAATAAGCGAAATGCCGCTTGACCTCCAAGCCAAACTCCTGAGATTGCTACAGGAAAAAACCTTCCGCAAAGTCGGAGGAATAAAGGACATCAAATGTAAAGCCACCATTATCGCATCAAGCAACCGCAACCTCCTGAAAGAAGCAAAGAAGGGCAAATTCAGAAAGGACCTTTACTACCGCCTCTCGATCTGTCCGGTAACGCTTGCACCACTAAGAGCCGAATCTCGAACCGAGGACATTTCGCTCTTGACCGAATATTTCATCAGAAACTCCAATATCTGTCCTGAAAAGAAGGGCCAGGTCAAGGGACTGACAAAACTTGCCGCCCAAGCCCTCGAAAAACACAATTGGCCCGGCAATGTCAGGGAACTTAAAAATGTAATTGACCGTGCGATCATGCTTGAGACTACTGATAAGATAGGTTTGAGTAATCTGATAATACATCCCGAACAGTATGATGACATCCAGCAGCCCACAGCACCGGGCATAAAAGATTTCTCACTCGAAACAGCCGAAAAGGAACTCATCGCAAAAGCCCTCACCGAAGCCGGCTGGCAAAAAACAAGAGCCGCCGGAATGTTAGGCATCACAAGAGCAACACTATACGCCAAAGTAAAACAATACAACATCCAACAAAACACCGAGCACAACGTACCAGCAGTGGCAACATAGACCGCCATCTACCCCCCTGCCTGTCGCGTCGAAGTGCAAACGAAGACGGGTCATCCCAGCGCACTTTGTCATCCCAGCGAAGGCTGGGATCTTGACTCAACAATTTCAATGAACCTCCACTTTGTCACACCTGCCTGTCCTGAGCGAAGTCGAAGGGGCATGCGTTAGGCAGGGAACTAAGGTGTCTCGTGTGACCTGGCCTATCCGAAGAATCGCACTGCAAGGATCACCAGCGACAAAAAGAACATAATTACGCTTGCCGCCAGCAGGTTGTATTTGAAACGGACAATTCGCGCGTGAGTACGCTTA
>DRGS01000004.1 GCA_011053245.1 Phycisphaerales bacterium | reverse complement strand
GTCATGCTTAATTTCCACCGCTGCGACAATGTCAAGAACTTTTCGGAATTGGTCGCATTAGGGCAATACGCCCTCAAGCCAGTGCTGCGCAAACAGGCTAAAGTCCTCAAAGGTGATCGACCCGTCAGTATTTAGATCCGTACCTTCGCAATCGCCGCACTGATCCAGCCAGTGTTTCATCATGATCGCCAGGTCGTCCGTATCGACTTGGCAGTCCTGCATGAAATCACCGGTCAGTTCCGCCGGATTGGAAGCGAGCAATTCGACATCGTCAATATTCCAGCCGGAATAGTGCCATCTCGAATCTGTCTTCCCCATGCCCCAGCGAACATATACTGTCGCCTGATTGTCGGCGAACGCGGAAACATCGTAGCTCTGCAGGCTCCAGCTCGAATCGGTTATCTCCGACGGATTTTCCCATATTCTGTTCCACGTCGAACCATTGTTCGATACCTCGATATACGCATGGTCATACGTAGGACTCTCGACATTGAGCCAGCGGTAGAAATTAAGCATGACATTGGTCTTCGCCGTACAATCTATCGCCGGCGTCGTAGCCCATTTAGTTGAATTCATCTTTTTGTAATCGCCAGACAATTTATACCCTACAACATTGGAACCAGTGTGACCGGATGTCGGGTCCGGAAAACCGTATGAGCCGCCTGATCCTGTTGGAGTGCCCCATTGCCAGTTCGCACCGTCGAATGTCCAGCCGGGATCGCTATCCATATTGGCGGCGTATGCAAATTCTACTATGTTGACGGTAACTGTCGCTTCGTTGGAAGCGCCGCCACTGGGGGCAACACCGCCGTCATCAGCAACGTATCTAAATATTGCCGAAACCCCGCAACCTAACTTTGGCGTATAGACGACCTCATTGCCGCTACTGGCCAGCGTGTAGGGAACGTCCGTAATCTCGGTTCCGTCCGGTTCAGCCAGGACACCTTGATTGACGAGGGATGTTATCACATAGTCGAGACTCAAAGGCGGATTCGGCAATCCTTCGTCCAAAGCTTGCAGCGCTATCGTAACAGGAGTGTCGTATCCTATCGTTGTACTCAGGTCGGATGCTTGCGGAGGGCTTTCAAGTGAAAGCATAGCTTGGGTAAGATTGATCCTTGGTTTGGTTATTGCAACTTTGCTGTCTGTAACATTATCGCCGCTGGAAACCAGAATAGCTTTTATTTGCGAAGGCGTCATGTAACTGCCGGTCGTACTTTTTGCCGCTGACTGCAAACATGCTGCCGCCCCGGCCGCATAGGGGCACGCTGCCGAAGTACCGCCGAAGTCCGTTTCATAATCGCCGGTCGAATACCCGTCAGAGCCGGTTATATCCGTTGTATAAGCATTATGTGAAGGAGCAAGCACGTCAAGGAAGGATGCTGTATTTGAATAACAGGTCACCATGTCGGCTGTCGAACCATTAAAACATGCCCAGTTGGTACTACAGCTCGGATAGCTTTCGCCGCCGCAGGAATCAGTATCAATACAAAACCCGATCTGGCCCAGCGGTGCATCATAGACAGCGCCTACCGAGATCACACTTGAAAAAGCCGCTGGCGCTGCTAACGAATTGCAATAACCGTCATTGCCCGATGCCGCCAGTATTGTTATGCCCGCTGCGACTACGTCGCTGGCAGCCGACGCATAGGCAGGTCTATCTGATTCGGCACTTGCCGCAGAGGAATACTTACCCCCGCCAAAGCTATGGCTGATGACCAGGATAGGGTTTGCAGGGTCATCGTCTTTATTGGTTACGCACCAATCCCATGCAGCGATCGTATCGCTACTCAATGCACCATTGTCATCATCGGCGGTTATCTTCAAAGCGTATATTTTGGCACCGTGTGCTACTCCTCCTATGTAATCGCCAACAGATCCGATGTCCCCTGCCGCTATTCCGGCGCAACTGGTCCCATGGGCACTGCTCGGATTTGGCCCATGCGGAAAAGGGTCCGAGTCAGGGTCATTAAAGTTGCTTCTGTCGCCGCCTGCATCGTAGCCACCTATAACCTTGCCGTTGGGAAACAAGCCATTACCCAGCATCGGATGGGTATAATCGACACCCGTATCGGAAATTGCAATTGAAACGCCCTGGCCATTGAAACTAAGACGGGGAATCTCGGCGTTCATTAAAGATATCCCCTGTGCCAGAAACGGATATTGTTTTTTGTCAAGTTCGACCGATTTGACTAATGGATTGTCGAGCAGTTTGTTTAGCCCTGCCATTGTGGTTTCGCCGGAAAAACTCGCAAAGTTTTTGTACCGGTGTTTTGGCTTAAACTCGGAAATGCCCAGAGAAGATAATACCGACGTTTGGCGGCTATGTATTTCGTCTCGCCGTTTTTTGATACCCTTAGCGGACTTGAAACTTAACGCGGAGGAAAATTCGTCAGGTACTTCCAGACTCACTAACACCTTCACTGTCGAACTCTGGCTCTGAAGAGTTGATTCGATTTCCTGCCTTTGTTTGAGTTTACCATACCCCCGACCTTCGCCGCGCGCAATGCCAGATGTATGCAGACACACCGCACCCGCAACCAACAGGACTACAAAAAAAGACCGTAAGCTATTTTCTCGCAAAATTCTCCTCCGTTTTTTATTTTATCCCCTGCCATCGTCCATGTGCAGACTGTCTAAGTGTACCAGAAATAGCCGAAAAATGCCAGAAATTTATAATTTTAAGCAATGTCACCGCATAATTAGTTACCCGAAGTCGCTTTTTTGAAGACGTTGCCGGGTAATTGCTTTATCAGGCCCTTTAGTCTTAGTGAGATCACTGCGGAATTGACCGCTCCGGCACCCAAACCGCTGACAGCGATAATATCCTCGACATGGACCGCATCGCCGTCGAAGCAATCGAATATTTTCCTCTCGTATTCGCTTAGACTAAGCTGGCTCACATCGAACAGGGGCATTTCGACCCTTTCATTAACCTCTGTCGCTACGCCACTTACATGCCCTTTTAACCCGTCGCCTATAATTCCGATGGCCTCCATAATATCCTCGACGCTGTCAACTAATCGGGCACCTTCCTTGATCAGCCTGTGGGCCCCGACACTCAATGGCGAATCGATCTTGCCGGGAACGGCCATGACCTCACGATTATTCTCCATTGCCGCCTTTGCTGAGATCAACGCCCCGCTTCTGGCTGTGGCTTCGATAACGACGACCCCCATTGACAGTCCGGCTATGATGCGGTTGCGTGCGGGGAAATTTTCCGAGAGCGGCTCATATTCCAGCGGCAATTCGCTTATACACGCCCCGGATTCCTCTATAAGTCCTTTCAGCTTCACGTTTTCCGGCGGAAAAACATTGGCTAATCCGCAACCCTGAACCGCTATCGTTCGCCCTTGGGCACTCAAGGCTCCGCGGTGGGCGGCAGTATCTATCCCCCTTGCCATACCGCTAACGATAGTAAGGCCCGAAGACGCGAGAATATGGCCGAATCGCGATGCCTGCTCACTGCCGTAAGTGCTGCATCTGCGGCTGCCTACGATCGCCATCGCAAGATTATCGCTCCGCTGTAGCGTGCCCTTGACATACAATACCGGAGGCGGGTCATATATCCCCTTAAGCGGGGCAGGATACCTGTCATCGTCAAGATGTATCAGAAAGACGCCAAGCTTATCCGCTAACGCTAACTCCTTTTCAACATTGAAGTTATCGACGCTCCGCGATATCCGCTCAGCCGTTCTGGTCCCGATACCGTCAATTTTCGTAAACCCCGCTACCGAAGCGCCAAGGGCGTTTTCGACCGACCCGAACTGCCTGAGCATCTTCGCGAACGTAGTTGGCCCGACGCCGTCGGCTCGTATCAACTTAAGCCAATCTTCTATACCCGGCGAATTATCCTGTTTTTTACTGATCTCAATACTCCTATGGCCACACCCTGAAAAAACATACTTTACGGACAGTTTATTTCATATCTCCTCATAGTCAAGAATATTCGAGGCGGGAATATTTAATTGAACATATATGTTTTACTTGACTAAACTGTAAGTTGGTTCTATCATTGCGTTCTGTTATTTTCTTTTTATTAGTGTAACCGGTGTTTTTTGTATGGCTGACATAAATATTGATCGCAAGCGGTGTAAAGGATGCTGCCTTTGTGTAAGTTCCTGTCCGATAGGCAACATAAAGATGAGCGATGAGGCCAATATGCAGGGGCATTTCTACGCTGAAGTCGTCGATAGGGATGATTGTACCGGCTGTGCGCTTTGCTGCCAGATGTGTCCTGACATGGCGATCGAGATAAAAGATAATAAGGCCAAAACAGCAAGGCCTATCGTTGATTACAAAACAGATAAGGGCTCCGCGAAAAAGGTAACCGTAAAGGGTTCTTAACTGATTTCGTAAATGCCCCAATGGAGAATACTGACTTGAGCCAGAAAGAGGGAAAAGTCCTTCTTAAGGGTAACGAAGTGATGTCCGAAGCGGCCATCAGGGCTGGATGTAAGTTTTTCGCTGGCTATCCCATCACGCCCCAGAACGAGGTCCCCGAATATATGTCCAGACGCATGCCTGGGGCAGGGGGCGTATTCGTTCAGGCAGAAAGTGAAGTCGCAGCGATCAACATGCTCTTCGGAGCGTCGGCTGCGGGCGTAAGGTGCATGACTTCGTCGTCGTCACCGGGGATCAGTCTAAAGCAAGAGGGCATAAGCTACATCACCGCAGCGGAGCTTCCATGCGTCATCGCCAATGTAATGCGCGGCGGCCCGGGACTCGGTAACATTCACGCTTCGCAGGGCGATTACTTCCAATCCGTAAAAGGCGGCGGCCATGGCGATTACAGATTGATCGTTTTGGCGCCCGCTTCACTGCCGGAGTTATACGAAATTACAATGAACGCCTTTGACTATGCCGATTACTACCGCAACCCGGTCATGATCTTAAGCGACGGCTTATTGGGCCAGATGGCAGAACCGGTTGAGCTTAAGCCATACAAGCCTATCCTCGATATACCCGAAAAGGATTATATCCTCGACGGCTGTCAGGGCAGAGAGGCAAGGGTAATAAAGACGCTTCATCTGGTTCCAGAGGATGCGCTTGTAAAGCACAACAAAATCCTGAATGAAAAGTATGAAAAGATCAAGCAAGAACTTTCCATCGTTGAAAAGTACCGCACCGACGATGCCGACCTTGTCATAGCCGCTTATGGCATAACCGCCAGGATCGCAAGCGGGGCAATAAAACTTGCCAGAGAAAAGGGACTCAAAGTCGGTTTGGTACGACCGGTTACGCTTTGGCCGTTCCCTGATGAGGCGTTTGAAGAAATAACCGATACCGCCAAAAGCATTCTCGTAGTAGAGATGAGCAGCGGCCAGTTTATCGAAGATGTAAAACTTGCCACACGGTGCAAACTGCCGGTCGAATTTTACGGCATCGGCGGAGGATGGTATCCTACCGAAGAGGGTATCCTTGAAAAGATCGAACAGGTATATGCCGAGCAAAAAACGGCAACCGCGAGGTAATAGAATATGGAATTTGTAAAGACCAAAACATTAACGACCGCCAGGACGCATTACTGCGGCGGCTGTGGACATGGAATAATCCATCGCCTCGTCGCAGAGGCAATAGACGAACTCGGCATCCGCGAAAAGACGATCGGAACCGCTCCGGTAGGTTGCGCGGTGCTGCTCTACGATTATTTTGACTGCGATATAATCGAGTGCGCACACGGCAGGAGTCCGGCGGCGGCGACGGGACTGAAAAGATGCCTGCCCGACAGGATCGTATTTACCTATCAGGGCGACGGCGACCTGGCCTCTATCGGGATGGCAGAGACCATCCATGCCGCCAACCGCGGCGAGAACATCACCGTCATCTTTATCAACAACGCCATCTACGGCATGACCGGCGGACAAATGGCTCCGACTACACTAATGGGCCAGTGGTCAACAACCTCGCCTGCGGGCCGCGGAAAGAATCAGGAAGGGCCACCGATAAAGGTCTGCGAACTGCTCAGCAGCTTAGAGGGTATCACATACCTCGAAAGGGTTGCTGTAAACAGTGCAAAGGATGTCATCAAAGCCAAAAAAGCTATCAAGAAAGCTTTCCGCTATCAGGTCGAGGGCAAGGGCTATTCGTTCGTCGAAGTTCTTTCGATGTGTCCTACGGACTGGAAACTAAGCCCGAAAGACGCCGTCAAATTCGTTGACGAACAGATGAAAGAAGTTTTTCCGTTGGGAGTCTTTAAGGATAAGTATGAAGGCTAAACAAACGAAGATAATTATCGCCGGTTTCGGCGGGCAGGGTGTTGTACTGACGGGCAATATTATCGCACGCGCTTGCGTAAAGGAAGATAAATTCGTAACCGGAATGGTCTCCTACGGAGCCGAGATGCGCGGCGGCACCGCCAAGGCCAGCGTCGTCATCTCCAATGAACCGATAACGAACCCGTTCATTCGCCATCCGAACGTCGGGATAATACTCAATCAGCCTTCGCTGGACAAATTCGAATCCAGACTCGCAAGCGGCGGACTCGTCGTATTGAACTCCTCAATGATCAAAACCACCTTAAAAAGAGATGACCTCGACGCGGTAAACATCGACGCCTCCGAGATCGCACGCTGCCTGGGTAATGTACGCGTCGCCAACATCGTAGCATTGGGAGCTTTAATCGAGGCGACAAAGATACTCAGCATGACAAGTATAGAAGAATCCATCAGCGACCTGTTCTCGTCGAAAAAAGTAAGTCTGATCGAGATCAACCTCAAGGCCCTGGCCGAAGGCGCGGCAAACTGCAAGATCCAGACCTG
>DRGS01000003.1 GCA_011053245.1 Phycisphaerales bacterium | reverse complement strand
GAGCAATATAGACGGTCGAGCCATCCGTCAGATGTGTTCGGCCAACTGTTCTCCGTCTTTCTGCAGCATTATCGTCCCAAGCAGCGTGTTAAGTATTTCTCGTGCACCGGTCCTGTCGCCGATCTTGACCTTACCAATGAGTTTGCGTTCGCTCTCATAAGGGTACTGCAAGACGCTATCGAGGTCCTTACGCTGCTGGATGAAGTCACTTATTTCCGCCTGCTGGCGGGTTTGCTGACGCCGCCAGTGCATGACCCTCGGGTCCAGTTCCGTTGTTTCATACAAAAGGATAAAGAGGAATTCCGCTGCTTCGTGCAATTTTCGGCTGGAAATTACATCGAGTTCGGCGACCGCCTCCATCAGACGCTTTTTGTCGATATGAAGACCCTTTACCCTTTTCAGAACGTCTTTTTCGATTTCTTCGCTAGGCTGTTCGCAAAGGCATTTTGCGAAGAACAATCCACCAAGCGGGTTTTCATGGTCCATTATCGGGATGCATACCAGCACGATCCCGGCATGACAAATGGAAGTATAGGGCTGGCCGGTCTCGATCGCGATAGTGAGACTGCGAAGCTTGTCCTGATGGCATCTTTTCGCACCTGCATTCGAGGATCTGATGACCTTGCAGAAAGACGGAGAACAGTTGGCCGAACACATCTGACGGATGGCTCGACCGTCTATATTGCTCGTTTCAAGGTCGAACGGAAAATGTTTATGGAAAGCCACCTGGATCTTCTCAAAATGTTCTTCTAAGAAAAGATCAGTCAACTCAATTTTAGGAAGAGGTTTTTCTATCATAAATAAACCAATTTGTCTTGTCGATATATCCCTTATAGCAAGATAGTATTATAGCAAATTAGCGTTTGTCAGGCAAATCTTTTTTTGAACAGGCAAAATACCGCGAATAACCACCAAAAAAGGCTAAGTTTTTTAGCACGCAAGAATCAGGTTAATCCCTATTTCGTAATATCGCTCGGAGGGTTACTATAAGCGTGTATGATCCGGTATGGGATCCGGGTCGACCGGGAGTTTAAAGATTTAATAATGACAGCCTCTATAATAGCAGGCAAGTCGAAGGAGTCGAAAAAATGTTAGTATTGACCAGGCAGACGGAAGAATCCATCATAATTGGCGATGACGTGGAGATAGTCATTGTCGGAGTCAGCGGCAACAGAGTAAGATTGGGAATAAATGCCCCCAGACGCATATCAGTTCATCGAAAAGAGGTATACGAAACGATCCAGCGGGAAAAGAGGCAGGGCATTGCACCTCGTGGTACACACAAGATCGGCAAAATGCCAGGTCGTGCGGCAAGCTAATTTCCTCTGGGATCATTACAAATAGGTAAGCGCGGGCGGCTATCAGTGCAATAATGTCAGATAGCCGCCCGCGCCGCCGGTCAGGCCGCCATGCTTATTTCCATATCAATTTCACTTATCCATTCCGCAATGTAATAAAAAACATGATTATTCGGTAAATGTTCTTGAAATCACTCGTCTCCTGTTGTAGAGTAAGCCGCTTAAAAGGTAGGGAGTGTAGCTCAGTTGGTAGAGCAACGGCTTTTTAAGCCGTAGGTCCTGGGTTCGAGCCCCGGCACTCTCATTTTGCAAACATCATCAATTTTTCAGCGGCAATACACTACTGGCTGATTTGCAGTTCCACTTCCTCCTGCGTTTGGTTCTGAGGTTCTATGTCTGCATCTGCCTCTGGATCAAGCTCTTGCATGAAACCTTCTCCGAAGTGATCGGCTATTTTTTCCATTTTTGTCCGGGAAACGTCAAGATAATCAAGCGTAGCCGGTCTTGTATCCTCGCCATCAATAACGTATGGCGTTATGAAGATCAGCAGTTCGTTGTTCCGCAGAGCCCTCTCGTCATGACTGAACAGGCCACCGATAAGCGGTAGATCTCCCAACAGCGGGATCTTCTGGTGGACGGTGGAATCGGTCTGAAAGAGTATCCCTCCGAGCATGATCGTCGCCCCGTCATCTACAATGATATTTGTTGTGGTATCGAGTTTATTCGTCGCGATCTGTCCGTTGATCTCTTCTGCTTCGACAGTTGAAATCTCAAGATAAACGGTGATGTCGACCGCTCTTTCAGGTGTAATGTTGGGCCTTGGTAGGTACCCCTTATTTACAACTTCAATTCTCTGTTTTAGTACGGCAAGGGAAAATGTTACAGGAAATTTGAAATTTTTGGGTTTTTTTTTGACTTTTGGGTGGTCAGACGAGGTCCTTTAGCCAGTGTCGGAGGTAATAGCGGAGCTGGGTGATGACAATTATTGAGAGCATTATGGCTGCGACAGCGACATAATCTACTTCATTTATTGTTACGGCGATGGCGACTCCGGCGGCTGGTGGATGCTCAAAATCGAGTACTACCATCAAAAACATGACAATACCGACGACAGCGGGGTATTCGGCAATGGCGGGGAGATGGATGAATTGGAATACTGCTCCACAAATGAGAGCGACGATGTAAGCTCCTAATACGCGGAGGGTCTGGGCGAAATGCGATTTTGGGGTCATGAAGCAAATGAAGGCAGTTGCGGCGAGGGATGATATTATGACGACTTTTTCGACTCCGAGGACAAATACGATGATGCCGATGGACAGTACGGCAAGGAAACACTGGAACGTATAGTGGGTCCAGTCCTGCTTGAGTTTGTATAAGTGGATCATGATGCGTGCCTTTTAGAAACACTTTTAAGTTTAGTTCTAATATGTAATGTCGGCATAATTTGTGAATTGAGTCCAAAATTGGGTTTTGATTGGCTTTAATTGGCTTTAATTGGGTTCGTTTGGGTTCGTTTCCTTTTTGGTTTTTTGGAAAAAAAGCGTTGTAAGTCATTATAGAACGAGGGGTTATAAATGTTAAACAAGTGTTTGAATTGGGTTCGTTTTCCATAAAAAAGTTTTTGCAGATTTGCGGATTCTTCCAATAAAAGCGAGGGTTTTGTAGTGTATTCAGATGCTCTCGTTTTATTCATTTTTTCACAGTTATTTGCACTTTTGAACGGTTTATGTCCGCGATATCGCGGACTAACAGGTTATTTTTTGCCACAGAGAGCACAGAGGACACAGAGATTAAATTTGAATTACTTGTTTTAAGTATACATTTCATATTATGTTTATGCTCTTTCAAAAAAACATAGTCCCTCTATACTTTGCACGAACTTGCGCGTTTGATGCAAAAATCGGGGATTTTTTTGGGGGTTGAAAACGGTAAGTCGTTGTTGGGAAAGGAGTAAAAAATTTTTATTTTTTTGCCCAGTAGCAGAATAGTGCAAGCGCGTTTGGAAGAAAATTAACTACTTTGGCAGAAGGCACAGCAACTACTACAACGGGATAAAATATTGATTTACAAGGATTTGGAATTATTCTGTTTTTGAATGAGGAAATGGTTGATTTTTTTGTGTTTTATGTGTAGTTTGTCGGTTGTGGGTTAGGTTGGTTATCCGGCGTCGTAAATACTATGCTGCGACCGGAAAGTGGAGAAGTCAGAAAAGGGCTCCTGAATGCATAATTGAATCACAGGTAAAAAGATGAGTGAACTAGAAACTTACAAGCAGGAAAAACCGGGTATATCCAAGCTAGCAAATGCAACTGTCGCTTCTGTAATAGCACAATATTTTTGTTTTTTTACAGTAATTATGATAGCAGAAATGTTCCCTTCTGAAGCGCGCCACTCCCTGTCATACAAGCTCTATGAATCGGTAGCACTCTTCTTTTTTATTTCTCCCATTATATTAACACCTGTATTAGGTATCACAGCATTTGTGAAGATTGTACGAAGTAAAGGTCTGTTGGCCGGAAAAGGTCGTGTGATATTTGCAATGGTAATGTGGCTGTTTATAACCATAATAATCATAAATCCTGCTCTTTCAGCTTTACAGTAAAGAACATTAAGAAAATAAGGGAGGAATTAGGTTGGTTAATGTAAAGCGGAGTATAGGGCAGTGGTTTTTGGAAAGTGCTTGGGTTCTTTAATTATCCCAGATAATGAAAGTTCTAATATGAAAAAAACAACAAAAATATCCATAGCTTTCATCGCAATTGTTTTGCTTTCGTACGTCTACTTATTATCTTTGTCTATAAGGCCTGCCCGGTTTACAATTCCGGATAACATTGAAGATATAACACAAGAGGAGCTGATCAATAATCTGGTAGCAGAACGCGTTCGGGAAAATCTTATACCTTTGCTGGGTAACGAATTAAATCTTATACCCAAATTTACTTTTAACAAATACGTCAAATCATTCCAAAAGATATCTGTCAATGACTGGCAAACAAAATGGATTGATCATAAAAATATGTTGATAGAAAAGGCGAAAGAAAACCAGCTTGACCATGCAAGCCTTACAAAATGCCTTGACCAGATTGCGCTTTTGAATGACGAAGAACTTGCTCTTGTCCCTATTCTGGCTTGCTCTTGCAAATCATTGTTTAGTGACGTTTGGGTCATTGTATGTGTCTGGGGACAAACAACCATTACCAGTGAGGGCATATCATCAGGTGATCTGTCCTTAGGCCACGTCAGAGTATGGGCATTTCGGGCGAAGGATCAGGAAGTAATAGGGTTTAACACTTGCGATTAAATTTGGTTGCCTCGGGAGAATTATTTTATTATGGATTTCCACAATAAACCTTTTGATGATGAAACAATATTGAAACTCGAAATTTTTCGAGGCTACACAAGAGAATGGCTGCCGGTGTTTCTTTCAAAAAGGACTTTTAGCTCGGTTAATATTTTTGATTATTTTGCAGGTCCTGGCAAAGATTCACATGGCCAAGAGGGATCACCACTGATACTTATTGAAGAAATCAAAAAATACTTGGATAATCCTTTCTTGCCTGTAGCTGATGTCTCGATTCGACTATTTCTTAATGATGCCGATAATCGCAAGGTTTTATCACTTCAGAATGAAATAGACTCAACTGCATGTGATTTCTTAGATGTTGAGATAACCAATGAAGAATTTCAAGATGCATTTGAGGGCAGCAAATCAGTTCTTAAGTCTTCCTCTGCAGCAAAACTGTTGATACTTGATCAGTCTGGTGTCAAGCAGATTACCTCTGATATTTTTAAGCAATTAGTCAACTTGCCAGCAACAGACTTCATGTTTTTTATATCGTCATCTTTCCTTAAGCGTTTTATTACCACAAAAGAAGTAGGCCAACATCACCCGGATTTGTCAGCCGAGGATATCCGAAGTGTTCCTCCAACGGATGTTCATCGTTTCGTATGTAAATATTATGAGAAAATCTTGCCGTCTAACAAAGAATTCTATCTGGCCCCATTTTCAATCAAAAAGGGGCCAAATATTTATGGTATAATATTTGGCACTGGAGTTTTATATGGGTTAGAAAAATTTTTGAAGGTTTGTTGGGATAATGATAAAGTCTCCGGGGAAGCCAACTATGATATTGATGATGATATGGTTCGTCATGGAGAAACATTATTTGAAGAATTAAACACTTCCAAGAAAATCGATTTTTTTGAAAAGCAACTTGTTGATTTTTTGCAAGACTTCAGAGATAATGCTGAATTATATAAGTTCACGCTTGAAAATGGCTGCCTTCCAAAACACACAAAGAAATTATTGGATGGGTTAAAAAACAGCAAGAGATTACTAACTGATCCTGCCGATACAAGAAAAGGTAGTTATTATCTTACATGGGAATATTATAAGAAAAGAGAAATCAAAGCGAAGTTTCGGGTGATCAGATGAATAAAAGTAAAATAGAATGGACGGAGTCGACGTGGAATCCTGTTTCCGGGTGTAGTAAGATTAGTGCGGGGTGTTTGCACTGTTATGCCGAGCGGATGGCGAAGCGTTTGAGGGCTATGGGGCAGAAGAGGTATCGTAACGGGTTTGAGGTGACTTTGCATCCTGAGGCGTTGGATGATCCGTACTCGTGGAAAAAGGGGCGGGTTGTATTCGTTAATTCGATGAGCGATCTGTTTCATGAAGATATCGACGTGGATTTTATTAAGCAGGTTTTTTCTGTGATGAACGCTAACCAAAGGCATACGTTTCAGGTGCTGACGAAACGTTCGGATCGGCTTAGTGAGATCGCGCCGCTGCTGGAGTGGTCCGACAATATCTGGATGGGTGTTACGATCGAGAATAACGATTATGTTCATCGTGCGGATGACCTTCGTAAGGTAGATGCGGCGGTAAGGTTTCTTTCGTTAGAGCCTTTGCTTGGGGCATTGCCGGATCTTGATCTTAGCGGGATCGATTGGGCCATAGTTGGAGGGGAGTCCGGGCCGGGTGCAAGGCCTATCGAGGCAGAATGGGTCAGGGAGATCAGAGAGCAGTGTATTGGACAGGATGTAGAGTTTTTCTTTAAACAGTGGGGCGGGATTAACAAGAAGAAAAACGGACGATTGCTCGATGGGAAAACATGGAACGGTATGCCTGAGTTGAATAGAGAGCTTTGTCTGACTTAATCATCACATTATAGTCGTTGGGGCTGGGATCGCCGCGTCGCCTGCGGCTCGGCGTATTAATTACTCTTTTGCTTTTGCGATGTGTGCGAGCCAGTAGGCTATGGCTATTAGTAGTACTATTCCGGGGAAGGGACCGAGGGGTCTGTTGAATATTGCGAGGACGTCGGGTTTGCCGCTGATTACTATTGGTACCGCAAGGGCGATTCCGATGAGGGCTTCGCCGGTGATGAGGCCGGAGGCGAAGAGTAAGCCGTGACGATTGGAAGTTTCGACTTTCTCCTGCGGGAAGTCTCTTCTTTGATGATAAACTTTTAGCGCGTGATGGATAATGCCGCCTGCGAAGATGGGGACCTCCAACTCAAGGGGCAGGTATATGCCTATCGCGACAGCGAGGACGGGGATGCGGAATGAAGAGCCTCTGCGCTCCTGATAAATGTCTGCGGCGATTACGATTACGGCTGCTGCCATTCCTATGAAGATAAAGTTCCACGGCAGGCCGCCTTCGAATACGCCCTTAGCTACTGAGGCTATCAGGTTGGCTTGGGGGGCGATGAGCGCATTTTCTGTGGCGGATTCGTGGCCCGCAAAACCGTAGGCTTTGAACAAGAGTGTCAGTATCGGAGCCATGACGAGTGCGGCTGAGATGGTTCCGACCATTTGCATTACCTGCTGCTTCCATGGGGTTGCTTTTACTATGTAGCCAGCTTTTAGATCCTGCATGTTGTCGCCTGCGATGGCTGCGGCACAACATACGACGCTGCCGATGATTATGGCGGCGGGTGGACCGTTGGCTGCGCCTTTGCCCATCATTAGCACGAGCAGAAGGGACGCGACGAGTACGGTGGCGATCGTTACGCCGGAGATGGGATTGTTGGATGAGCCGACGAGTCCTGCCATGTATCCGGCTACGGCGGAGAACAAAAAACCGGTTATCAACATTGTGATCGCCATCATGATCGAGATGGATATCTGCTGGACGAATACCTGGTATACGATGAACAGCGGGACGACCGAAGCTATGATCAGGATCATGATCCATTTCATTGGCATGTCTTTTTCTGTTCTGGGTATGTCGTTGTATTTGTTTACGTTGCGGTATGCCTTGAGGCCGCTTGCGATGCCGCTGAAGATGGATGTTCTTAGCTTGAGGATCGTCCATAATCCGCCGACGAGCATTCCGCCGACGCCGATGTAGCGTGTTTTGGCGGACCATATTTGATGTGCCCACTCTACGGCGGGTATCGGCTGGCCGTCTACTATGGGGCAGGTATCGAATGCGGCACAGATGGGTATTGCTACGAGCCAGTTGGCGACGCCGCCAAAGAAGATGAGTACGGCGATGTTGAGGCCGACGATGTATCCTACCGAGAGCAGGGCGGGGCTTAGGTTCGAGCCGAAATATGCCACTGATGAGCCGATGGCTTTTGCGGATTCGAAGACCTCGGACCAGATCCTTAGTCCTGCTCCTCCGAGTTTGAAGAGGCCGCCCGCTATTGCGGCTTGGGCGATGTACTTTATGCCGGAGTCACCTTTTCTTTGGCCCGACTTTAAGACCTCGGCGGTTGCGATACCTTCGGGGAATTTTAGTTTGGCTTCGACGATGAGTGCCCTGCGAAGCGGGATTGTGAATAATACGCCTAAGAGTCCGCCGAAACCTGCGATGACGGTGACCCATAGGAAGTTGAATTCGTCCCAGAAATTTAGTATTACGAGTGCCGGTAGTGTGAATATTACTCCGGCTGCGAGCGATTCTCCGGCGGAAGCGGCGGTCTGGACGATGTTGTTTTCGAGGATGTTGCTTCGTCTGAAGAGCCTTAATACGCCCATTGAGACTACGGCTGCGGGTATCGAGGCCGATACGGTCATGCCTGCGAAGAGGCCGAGGTAGGCGTTTGCTCCGGCTAATACGACTGAGAGCAGGATACCCAAGGCTACGGCTTTGACCGTGATCTCGGGCAGGGGGCGTTCCTTTAGGTCGATTGCGTTCGGGAAATCGTTTCGCATGAGAGGGATTATATAGTCTGGGGGTGATCGTGCAAGGGTAAGGCATTTTTTTTGTGTGTCTTTTTACGACTTTTTCGGAGGTAGGACGTTTTGTCTGAAAAGGTCAAATTTCCCTTTTTTTGTGCTTGACGGGCTTTTTGGGCGGTTTTATCGGTCATTTGTATCGGCGACGTTCAAATCGGCAAGCTGGACTCGTGAATTATTTCACAAATCAGTGGTCCCGGAGCAATTTAGTTTGAGAAAAAACTTGACTTTGAACCCTGTATAAGTTATCATACAACCTTGATTTAAGGTGGTTGGGAGAGGGGGTGAATTTTCCTCCGTTACAGCATTGAGGGGTGTTGCGCAGATATGGGGTGGTATTTTCTCTTAAGCTCGTCAGCCAGAAATGGTATCAGGCAATTTGTCTGTATTCCTTTTGAGGGTAAGCGTTATAGCTTATAGTTAATTTAAACTGGGGGGTTGATATGAGAAGTTTACGTAAACTGACGAAACGGTATTTCAAGTATTTTATGGTTTATTTGCTGATGTGCTGCATGCTGTTCAACGTGCCGCTTTCGGTTGCACTTGCATCGCCGCAAGGTCATGATGTTCAGTACGGCAATGTGACGGTTCACTATAACGGTAGCAATACGATAGTGGATATCACTTCTAACAACGCGGTCATAAACTGGCAGAGTCTCGATACGCTTCCCGGAGATGTTCTTCGGTTCCTGCAGTTGAGTTCAAGCTCAGCGGTACTGAACAGGATAACATCCGCATTGCCGACTCAGTTTGACGGTGCCCTGATCGCAAACGGCAGGGTCTTTATCGTTAATCCGGCGGGCGTGATATTCGGCGAGAGCGCAACGGTAAATGTAAACCAGCTTGTAGCTTCGGGTCTTAACATTTCCAACGAAGATTTTCTCAATGGAGTACACCGCTTTGAGGGCGGATACGGTGATGTGATAAACAAAGGTTACATCTCCGCAGAGAAGGTCTCACTTATCGGTAAGCATGTTCGCAATGCCGGCACGATAGTAAGCCCCAATGGTCATGTAATAATGGCTGCCGGCGATAAGGTTTTTATCGGTCAGCCTAACAGTAATATTTTAGTGGAAGTTGATGGTCCGGCTGCCGATGGCATCTCTGATGTTATAAACGAAGGTTTGATCGAGGCCGATAACGGGCAGATTGTTCTTGCAGCGGGCGACATTTTTTCGCATGCGATAGAGAATGTCGGCACCCTGTCAGCAAAGAGCGGTACGGTTACCGCAAATGCCGGGCGTGTCGGACAGTTTGGTACGATCAATGTCGATGCAGTAGAAGGCGACGGCGGAACGGTCAGGCTGACGGCGAGCGAAGTTGTTGCGTTAGGCAGCGAAAGCATTACGACTGCCAATGCCGGTGATAACGGTGACGGCGGCGATGTTATATTGTTTTCGCCTGAAAATGCTCTTTTCCGCGAGGGAGCACAGATAGAAGCAAGGGGCGGCGCGATTTCCGGCGATGGCGGTTTCATAGATGTCTCCGGTAAGCAATACGTCGAAGTAGCTGGTTCCATCGATCTTAGTGCAGCTAACGGCAAGAGCGGCGAATTCCTCATAGACCCTTATGATATTATCATAAACGATGTAGATGACCAGGAGCACGGCGGTATGAGCGGCGGTGTGTGGAGCCCAGGATGGCAAGATGCCCAGCTTGATATAGATGTACTTGAAGGTTATCTGGAGAGTGCTGATGTTACAATTTCCACCGATACAGGCGTGGTCGGCACCCAAACCGGTCAGGTTCTTTTCCTTGCCGGTAGAGACGTAACCAGCACGGATAACTCATTAACGGTAAATGCCGACGGTGCTATCAGAATGGCATCTTCCAGCGGGATCGATTTTTCCGGTAATGGAAGCGTTACATTAAACGCAGGCGATTATATTGAAATTTTCGAAGGTACAAATATTAACCTGCAGGGTGACGGCGTCCTAACGCTTAATGCTGCTAATGTGACAAACACTACGCGCATAGGCGGCGATCTGACTACTGCAGGCAGCGGTGGCATTGCCTTTAACAGCAATGTAACTTTTAACGGTTCGGGTAACCAGAGCATCGATGCCGGAACCGGGACACTGACGACCGGTGGTACGATCAGCAAAAATAGCGGCG
>DRGS01000002.1 GCA_011053245.1 Phycisphaerales bacterium | reverse complement strand
GATGTGAAAAAGTGTGCCAGATTTGGCTGGGCAAGCGGAGCACTCGCCGCTACTATGCTTACAGATTACGCTCAGCCTGCTGATGAGGACCAACTCTGGAGTATATGGGACGGCAACGCAAGAGTTAAACGCTAAAAATGAAACTGTAATACGAATTTCAAACACAGGAGAACAGACAAGATGTCAAAAGCAGATATAGGCCTCGTAGGACTTGCCGTGATGGGCGAAAATTTTATTCTGAATATGGAAAGCAAGGGCTTTACCGTAGCATGCTTTAATAGAACCGTTTCAAAGGTTGATAACTTTATGAATGCCCGAGCCAAGGGCAAGAATATCATCGGCTGTCACTCTATCGAAGAGTTCGTTAGTTCGCTTGCCCGTCCCCGTAAAGTTATGCTCCTTGTCAAAGCAGGCGCCCCGGTCGACGCGGTTATCGAGCAGGTGCTGCCATTGCTTGAAGATGGCGATATTATCATCGATGGCGGCAATAGCCATTTCCCCGATACCATCCGCAGAACCGAATACGTCGAGAGCAAGGGCAAACTTTATATCGGCACAGGTGTCTCCGGCGGCGAAGAGGGCGCATTGCTTGGCCCATCGATCATGCCGGGCGGTTCACCTGCGGCGTGGGAACATGTCAAAGGCATCTTCCAGAAATGTTGCGCACAGACCGATGACGGCCAGCCTTGCTGTGATTGGATCGGCGAAAACGGTGCCGGACATTTTGTGAAGATGGTTCATAACGGAATCGAATATGGCGACATGCAGATGATCTGCGAGACGTACCAGATGATGAAGTACGGTCTGGGTATGAGTAATGAAGAAATGCACGAAGTGTTTACCGAATGGAACGCTGGCGAACTTGATTCGTATCTGATCGAGATCACTCGTGATATTTTAGGCTATAAAGACGAAGACGGCCAGGCTGTGCTGGACCTGATCCTTGACACCGCCGGTCAAAAGGGAACCGGCAAGTGGACCGCAGTTGCCGCATTGGATACGGGCCAACCGCTCACCTTGGTCACAGAGGCAGTATTCGCACGGTGCCTCTCGGCGATAAAGGATGAACGTGTCGCGGCATCGAAGGTACTTAGCGGACCGAATAAAACTTTCGACGGTGATAAAAAGGCAATGATCGACGATTTGCGTAAGGCGTTGTATGCTTCCAAGATTGTCAGTTACGCTCAGGGTTATCAGCTTATGCGTGCGGCGGCGGTGGAGTACGGATGGAACTTAAACTACGGCGGCATCGCTCTTATGTGGCGGGGCGGCTGTATTATTCGTTCGGTATTCCTCGGCAAGATCAAGGATGCGTTCGATAACGATTCGCAGCTTAATAACCTTCTGATCGCTCCGTTCTTTGCTGATGCGGTCAGAAATGCTCAGGACGCATGGCGTCGCGTAGTTATCGCAGCCGTGAACATGGGCGTACCAATGCCGGCGATCGGTTCGGCTCTTGCCTATTATGACGGCTATCGTGCGGAGCGGCTGCCGGCCAATCTCTTGCAGGCCCAGCGGGATTACTTCGGCGCCCATACTTATGAGCGTGTTGACAAGGCTCGCGGCGAATTTTTCCACACCAACTGGACCGGACGCGGCGGCGATACAGCGGCTTCGACTTATATTGTTTAATGGACAATGGCATGAAATACGAATATATGAATGAAGATTTTCTGCTGCAAAATAAAACAGCGAAGACGCTCTACCATGACCATGCGGCGAAGATGCCGATCTACGATTATCATTGTCATTTGCAGCCCGCCCAGATCGCAGCCGATAAGCAGTTCGAGAATCTTACGCAGATATGGCTCAACGGCGACCATTACAAGTGGCGTGCGATGCGAGCAAACGGTATTGATGAACGATATATAACCGGAGATGCGACGGATCGTGAAAAGTTCGAAAAATGGGCGCAAACTGTTCCTGCCTGTATTCGCAACCCGCTGTATCACTGGACGCACCTTGAACTGAAAAAACCATTTGGTATTACAGGTAAGATGCTCGATGCTGATACTGCGGATCAAATATACGATTCATGCGGCGAAATGTTGAATACCCCGCCATTCAGTGCGCGTAATATCATGCGAAAGTGGAACGTTAAATTGATCTGTACCACTGAAGATCCGCTGGACAGTCTTCAGCACCATAAAGCTATTGCAAAAGACGGTTTTGAAATAGCGATCCATACCGCCTGGCGACCCGATAAGGCGATGGCTCCGGAGAATCTTGAAACTCAGAATGCATGGATCGACAAACTCGCCGAGTTAACTGACATGGAGATAAACAGCTTTGAAGTATACATCGAGGCAATACAAAAGCGGCAGGACTACTTCTATGAAAACGGCTGTCGGTTAAGCGATCACGGTCTGGACAGACCCTACACTGCCGAATTCACCGCCAGTCAGATCGACGGGATATTCCAGAAGATACGCACTAAGGCTGAGCTTTCACCGGACGAGATTGAAAAATTCAAGTCCGCCATGATGATCGAATTTGGCAAGATGAATTATAAAAAAGGCTGGGTCCAGCAGCTTCACATGGGTGTTATCCGAAACAATAATTCCCGTGCGTTTAATGAGATGGGCCCCGACACCGGGTTCGATTCCATAGGTGATTTTGAAATTGCCTTGCCGCTTTCGCGATACCTCAACGCTCTTGACAGTCAGGACATGCTAACAAAGACGGTACTGTACAATGTCAACCCGAAGGACAACGAGGTGCTTGCTTCGATGTTGGGCAACTTTCAGGACGGTTCCGTAGCGGGTAAGATGCAGTTCGGCTCCGGCTGGTGGTTCCTTGATCAGATGGACGGCATGATAAAGCAGATGGACGCATTGTCGAATCTTGGCTTGCTCAGCCGGTTTATCGGCATGCTGACCGATTCCAGAAGTTTTCTATCATACGCCCGGCACGAATATTTCAGGCGGATATTGTGTAATCTGCTTGGCGAAGAAGTCGAGAAAGGCTACTGGCCCAGAGACATGACCCTGCTCGGTCAGATGGTTGAGGATATTTGTTTTAACAACGCTAAAAATTATTTTCCAATGTCTATTTAATAAAAGATGGAGTTAAGCATGAAAAAGGAAATTTCGTTTCTGATATGCGGAGTACTCATCGGTGCCCTGATAGCAACTTGCGGGTTTGCGGTTTTCCTTCGCGGGTCGAAAGATGCCTCAGGCAATCGCGGCAGACAGGTCGTACTCAAACTCGGACACAGTCTGGATCCCTCTCACCCGGTTCACAAAGCTATGGAGTTTATGAACGAGCGTGTGGCAGAGCTTTCAGGCCAAACGGTTAGGATCGACATCTATCCCAGCAGCGTTTTAGGTTCGGAGGTCCAGTGCATTGAGCAGTTGCAAAACGGGTCACTGGCTATGACGAAAACTTCTACTGCGTCGGTCGAAAACTTTGTCCCGGAGATGTCGGTTTTCGGATTGCCGTATCTTTTCCGTAACGAGGCCCATTATTGGGATGTCCTGACAAGCGAGGTAGGCAAGGAATTGCTTGAGAAGATGGAGGTCAAACAGCTTCGAGGTCTTTGCTACTATGATTCCGGCAGCCGAAATTTCTATACCAAAGATCGACCCATACGCACACCGGATGATCTAAAGGGTCTTAAGATCCGCGTCATGAACAGCCGCACCGCCATGGATATGGTAAGTGCTCTTGGTGCGGCGCCTACTCCGATAGCATGGGGAGAGCTTTACACGGCTCTTGCTCAGGGTACTGTCGACGGTGCCGAGAATAACCCGCCGAGTTTCACCACGAATAAGCATTATGAGATATGTAAGCATTTTTCAAAGGACGCCCATACAAGGGTCCCTGATGTGCTTTTGATCAGCACAGAAGTATGGAAGGGCCTCGGCAGTCAAGTACAACAATGGCTTCAGCAGGCAGCCGATGAGTCTTCGGTTCTTCAGCGCAAACTCTGGAAGGAAAAAACGCTCGAATCACTTGAACAGGCAAAAGCCGAAGGGGTAACTATTTACGAAGTTGATCAGAGCCTCTTTGCCGAAAAGGTAAAACCCATGTACGAGGCGATCGAAGATGAGAGGATAAAGGTTCTGGTAACCCGAATGCGGGAGGTCAAACCATGATAGTTGACGTGCTTAAAAAAAGTCGTATCACACTCTGTCGTCTCCTGGAGGCGGTTCTTATTGTAGCCGTGTTCGTACTGGTCATCGACGTCTTGTGGGGTGTGTTTACTCGGTATGCTTTGGGCGAACAGGCCGCCTGGTCCGAAGAACTTGCCCGCTTCCTTCTTATCTGGATATCTCTTCTGGGAGGGGCCGTCGCATTTGGCGAAAAGGCTCACCTCGGAGTGGATTATTTCGTCGGGCTATTTGACTCGTCGGCCAGGAAGATGATGGCGGTTTTCGCACAGTTTGTAGTTTTGTTTTTCGCGGTGAGTATTTTCGTAATAGGAGGCACCAGGATCGTTGTCGAAAATCTGCAGATGGGCCAGACATCTCCCGCACTGGGTCTTCAGATGGGCCATGTTTATCTTGTTCTGCCGATAGCCGGAGCGTTCATGATAATTTTTACGGTCGAACGCTTACTTGAGATTGTACTCTCGAAGCAGCAAGGAGGTATGGATTGATGGGTGCGACAGCTATTGTACTTGTGTTTATTTTTGTGTTGCTGCTTGTGATGAATGTACCTATCGCCGTTTCCATAGCAATGGCGGCATTTGTCGCGATACTTGCCGAGGGCATAGATCCTTCGGTTATGCTGGCGACGAAAATGGCCAACGGCGTAAACAGTTTTGCTTTGCTTGCGATTCCGTTTTTCATACTCTCGGGACAAATGATGGGACGCGGAGGCATGGCAAGGCGACTCATCGATTTCGCCAATTCGCTTGTCGGCATGTTCCCTGGCGGGCTTGCTTATGTAAATACTCTAACTTGCATGTTATTCGGATCGATCTCCGGTTCTGCCGCTGCAGCAGTTTCTTCCGTAGGCGGATTTATGATCCCGGAAATGAATCGCAAAGGATACAACCGTGAATTTAACGTAGCCGTCACGACTACCGCTGCGACGACGGGGCTGCTTATCCCGCCGAGCAATGTCATGATCGTTTACTCTGTCGCCGCTGGCAGCGTTTCAATTGCCGCGATGTTCATGGCAGGCGTTCTGCCGGGCATTCTCATGGGGTTGTGCATCATGGCCGTTTGCGGATACTTCGCGTATCGCGATAAGTACAAAGCGGAACCGCGGGTTCCTTTTCTTGAGGGGCTGATCTCATTCAAAAGAGCGATCCTGAGCCTTATGCTGATAATCATTGTCATCGGCGGCATCTTAAAGGGTATCTTCACCCCGACTGAGGCCGCAGCCATTGCGGTACTGTATTCGTTCATCCTTTCTGTGATCGTTTACCGCAAGATCAAGTTACGCCAGTTGCCCGAAATATTCAAACAGACCGGCATAACAACTGCCATGGTAATGCTGCTTATAGGTGCAAGTTCCGGCATGAGTTGGATCATGACGATGGCAAATATTCCACAAGCTGTAAGCAATGCGCTTTTGAATCTCTCGGACAATCCGATAGTGATCCTGCTGACGATCAACATGCTGTTGCTTTTTGTCGGAACATTCATGGATATGACGCCGGCGGTTCTTATTTTTGTTCCGATCTTCCTCCCTGTCGCTCAGTCGCTGGGCATGCACGAGGTTCACTTCGGAATCATGATGATCGCCAACCTTTGCATAGGCTTGTGTACTCCTCCGGTAGGAACGTGCCTGTTCATAGGATGCGGTGTAGGCAAAACGACCATAGCCAAGGTAACAAAGACGATGTTACCGTTCTTTGCCGCGATGATCATAGCGCTGATGGCAATAACATATCTGCCCAGGCTCTCGCTTTGGCTGCCGGTCAAGACCAACCAGCTAAAGACTCAGGAAGTTGAAGAACGGATTCAGATATGGAATGAAAATATCTTCGGCCAAAAAATTGGCTCAAAATAGCTTGTGAATCGGTAGCTGCGGGAAGAATGCCTGTGTTTTCGACAATTCCGTGTCACCATTTTGTCACCACACAGGTGATATTTACTAAAATCAGCAAATTTTTTTATCCCCTTTTACCCCTCAGCAGTTCAGTGAAGGGGCCAAAAGGGAAAAAACTGCTAAGTATGTGTTAGACTCTCCAATTACAACTGTTCAAAGAATGGGGTATTGATGCAAGGACTGTTTTTATAGAGTTAGTGAAAAATGGAAGAAGATGGTAAAGGAGGACATATCAGATCAGTGGCAGAATCGACATATGAAATCTGATGCTCTCAATCAGTTTAAACGATTTTGTAAAAAAGCAGAGATTGAAACTAACAAAAAGTTAAATCTTCACTGTTTAAGAAAAGGATATGGCACTAATCTGGTTAATTTAGGAATCCCTGTCAATACTCTCAAAGATCTGATGGGTCATTCCTCGATAGTTACGACTATGAAATTCTATGTTAATTCGATAGATGAAAATAAGAAGAAGGCCGTCGAAGGACTCGATAGGTTGATGGGGTAGTAAATGACAGGCTGATTTTTATCTGCATGATCTGGCAAATAACTCAACTCTCTCCCAACTCACTTAGCACTTAAAACAAGGATGTCATAGACGCTCTCCTGCCGCTGGGGGTAATTTGAGAAGTGGTAGTGGAGTAGTTAAAACAGAAAAAGCCCATTTTCCGTTAAGAAAATGAGCTTTTAGTAGTGGGCGGTATAGGACTTGAACCTACGACCTCCTGCGTGTCGAGCAGGCGCTCTAGCCATCTGAGCTAACCGCCCCCGGTAATATTCTTCGTTCCTGGCTGAAAAAGCCATCTTGCCGGGACTGCCCGCTACATTACATCATAGATGTTTATGTTGCAAGAGAATTTTGTCAAAAAGGCGTTTTTGTCCCAAAAACATGACTTCGTTGCCCCTGATATTGGTCAAATTTGCTGATATTTACAAATTTGTGAAAGTTTTGGATTTTTTGCTTTACATTGGGGCGGTAAATGTCTAAAATGCTCTGCTTATTGTAGTTTTGAGAAGACTTTTAACATTTATCACAGGATTTGACATGTATGCAGTAATAGAACAGGGCGGAAAACAATATAAGGTCTCCGAAGGGGATGTTGTCAATATCGATCTGACCGAGGTCGCCGATGACGCTACGAGTATCGAGCTGGATAAGGTGCTTTTCGTGAGTGACGGCGAGAATATCAAGATCGGCACTCCGTATCTTGAGGGTGCAAAGATAGTTGCGAGTTTCAAAACCGCCGCCGCCGAAGCTGTGGTAAAGGGCCCAAAGCTTTATCCGACGCATTTTCGCAGGCGTAAAAACAGCCAGCGCAAGATCGGTCACAGGCAAAAATACCTCCAGGTAACTGTCGACTCCATCACAGCTTAAGGCATATTGCCGGCGTCCATCACGGCAGGATGATCCATTTTATCTTCATTAG
Organism: Phycisphaerales bacterium; assembly: GCA_011053245.1. Next base: position 15,626 of record DRGS01000002.1, on the reverse strand, counting down.
ACGCGGTCTGTCTCCATTTGGTTAACGCATTTTTTTGTAAAAATCGCAGAATTCCTGTAACAAATTGCTTTGTTATGCGTCTATATAGGTGGATAACGAACTTTTCCTTCTTTGAACCGGGCTCTGCTCTCCTCCGACGGGACTCGGTTTTCTATTCATCACGGGCAATGCCCATTTTCTCGCCTGCTCCCCTATTTGACTTAGGGGTTTTTGTTTCTTACCTTTTGAGTACTTAATACGGATGTTTTTTGAAAGGTTGGGAGAAATGGGGCCGAAAATATTATGTTCTGCGCTGATCGTGTCATTATTTTTTGTCGGCGGTTGCACTGAGAGCACTTCACGCGAGATCTCAACTGAGCCCGCATATTATACGCAACAGTCTCTGGAAGCTTTTGAGGGAAAGTTAGCAAGCTACGAACCACCCTTGGAACAGAAAAGTTCCGGCTATGCGATCTGCGATCCGGACTATCCCAATCCTTACAATGGCCCGAGTGTCACATACGCCAATTACCGCGATACCGAACCCGCATCTGGAAAAGTGTATACCACTTGCGAGGGCTGGAGCGATGAAGACCCCCCGGCGGATTCATACTCCCGTAAGTTTTGAATGCCAGAGGCTATGCCGCGCCACGGTCAGGGTCGATGAAAATGTTGCGTTGCTCGCCGTTTTCCACCTTAGCTTCGCCTTCCATCAGAAAAGCAAGATTATCGCGAGTGCCCTGCCGATTCTTTATGATGCGATATGCCGATTCGTAGTCATCGGCGCAAACCTTTATGAGGTAGCCGGCATGGGCGAGGTCACTTTCGCTTGAAATAATAATGGATGGTATTCTTTCTTTTTGCAGGGTCTCGACATACATCTGGGCAAAATCGAAATCGCTGGCTCGGGCGACAGCGACCAAAACCTGAGAGTCAACATCAATCGTTCTCTTTTTTTTTCTGGGCATCGTCCCCACCTTCAACTAACATAACCCAAAATATAGCTTCTCACGCCACCTTCTCCACTTACGTCGATACTGTCTTTCTGGTTCGCATCATTAACTGGATAACCAAAGATGCTTCATATCCACTATAATACCAAAATAGTCGTAATGCAAGAGAAAAATAAAAAAATTTAAGAACTTCAAAAAGGCGGATTTCGACAGCTTAGGGGCGTATTTGGTGTGGCATAAAAAAAGAGCCCAGCCCCCCGCAGTCCAGACTCTTCCTTCAAAGGAGGTAAAAAGTTAATACTTTTCATCGCTTTTGGCGATGCCTTGCATCCTTGCAGTTTACTGTCAAATATACGCGTCATTATTGGAAATGTTCGGTATTCCTTTAGATTAAGTTGTTATTGAGCGAACGGCACAAATCTTTGAGTTCGTTGATCCTGTCCTGTCCGAAGAGGCGTATGGGAAATGCGGTTTTGTTGTGGTTGAGGGGTTCATCGAGATTTGTCCACTTGCGGCATCTTTCGCCATCTGGTGTTGAGGGGATGGGGGAGAAATCGGCGAGCATGGTTTTAATTCCGAGGCTGTGAGCAAAGTGCATGGTTTGTGAAAGGTTTTGGGAATCCATATCGGGGTGACCGATGATCTCGTAGGCTATGATACCGCTTTGTTCTGCGCCTGCTTTACGCAAAGCTGAAACCGCGGCGGCCAGGTCATTTGACATGACCTTTGAGCCGGTTTGCTTTTGCCAGACTTGCGATGCGCTCTCGAAGCCCAGATAGAATGTTTTGAAACCGGCGCGTACCATTAGTTCGGCGAGTGGGTCGTTGAGGAACCGTGCGTGCAGTGCGTTGGGGGTGTGGAAGTTTATGTCTATTGCTTTTTCGAGTACGTATTCGAGAAACGGGATGAAAACAGCTTGGGGTTTATAGAGCAGGGCATCGTCGTAAAAAGCGATGTCGGTGGCTCCATTGTCGAGCAGAGCGTGCAAATCGGCGATGCAGTCCTTTAGCCTGCGATGGGTAAATGCTTCGTCGCTTTGGCCGGTGGCGCAATAGGTACATGCGAAGGGACAGCCCTGTGTGAGTTTCATTACGCCGGTCCTTAGGTTGTCGTAGAGTTGCCATAATGGCGGTTTATAAGCATCGGGCGGTTGGGTGCCGAGAATTTCATGAAGGCTGGTGAAGTCAGATCCCTCTACAACTATATCGGGTCCGAGGCTGCGTGCGTGCTGCGGGCAGATGGTCGCGTAAGTTCCACCGAGTACGATCTTCGTTGCGGGCCAGAGGCGGCGGAGATCTGAGATGACCTCTTCGACGCCTAAGTACCAGTATGTCATCTGGGTCTGGACGAAGGCGAAATCTGAGGGGGGAGTTTCGGCTAAAAACTGCTGGAAGAATTTTTGCGGGGTTCCGAACCGGCGAAAGACGCGGGGGATGCCAGAGAGAGGGGCCGGTGTTGGTACGGGTGCCGCGTAAAATGGGCCGCGTGAGAAGGCGTCGTTTTTGGGGCGAAAGTCGGGGAGGGAATTCATGGCAGGTGATAGGCGGTCGAGGTGATCGAAGAGGGTAAATTGTGCGGCGGGGGCGATGCGGCTTGCGGCGCTGAGTAAACCGTAGGGCTTGAGCCAGAAATCATACGCAGTAAAATCGTATATGGGCGGGTTTACAAGTAATATCAAATCGGTATATTTCTCACGCATTGGTTACGGTTTGTCGTCAGGGCTTTCTTTTTCCTCATTCTCTGTTTTGCCTTCAGCTTTTGGAGCAATTCTAAGAATAGGATTTATTCGGTGATCCATTATTGTATAATCTTCGCCAACATTAAGTTCAAAAACATCATCGGGTATAGGCAAGCCCAAGTTCACTTCTATAATGCTAATTATATCCCTTTTCTTTTCTTTGCACTTATCATCAAAATACGTCTCAACTATAAAACGCGGGTACAATATCCCACTTTTCTTGTCCTTTAAGAATTTTGAAAATTCAGATATTTGCTTTTCGCATATTCCATCTTTCCGATACTCGACAAACTTATAACACTTTCCCCAATCATCAACATCGAGAGACATTTCGTAAACAGAGTATTTCTTTTTCAAATCGAAAAGTTCAATTACTACTGCATCCTTTCCTCCTATTTTAACGACTCCCTTGTGTCTAAACTCTTTGTTAGCAGTGTCAGCATTAGGCCTATTAGCACGGCAAAGGCTCCATATATTTCCTGCTATCCGTCCGTAACCTAAAAAAGTACCGTAAGTAAGAACATCTCTGCTGCTCCCACCCCAGTTATATTTATCATTGATCGACGCCAGTTTTCTTTTATGGTCTATCTTAATACCTGTCTCGCTATTATTTATATGCGATGCGTTGTAACGTTCTTTTTCTTTTTTCTCATCCCCAAAAACTATTACATCCGCACGATACTTTGAAAAGCCGTCCATTCGTACTCGCAATTTATACAGGAAGAACTCCTCTTTCTTGGAAGACATAAAGCCGAAAGTCCCGAGAATTCTTTTGGATTTTTCGGGAACTTTCTTCTGTTTTTCGTTTTTTTGCTGTCGCTCTTTTTCTCTCAACTCCGTAAAATGTGGAGAGTTAATCGTTTTTTTGGAAAAAGTCACATCTATTGGCAATGTCATTCGACTTTTATTTCTTTCCCAGGCATTATAAAGACGGCTCTTTTCTCCTTCGTCTATCTGTCTTGAATCTGCCGCTAAACAAATACCTGTAAAACCAAAAACAATAAATAACTGACAAACAACTATATTCCTGAAATTTTGTCGAGTAGACATAATATGACCCCTTCATTTAGGTAACTTTTGTACCGCCAAACTAATCCACAAACACCAAAAAGTCAATAGATTTCTCCGTTTGCAAACCGAAGCTGATTTGCGGCTTGCAGGGTTTGATGTTTTTCTCACTCAATTTTTTTTGCTTTTTGGTTTAGGCCTGCCTGGTGGAGGATCAGTGCTGTGGTCTTTCCTTGCTTATTCGTTACAAAGGTGATCTGGGCGTCGACGATCTTGTAGAAAAATTTCGTTTGTGACTCGGCATAGACGGGGACCCTTGGTTGGCCGGTCAGTTGAGCAGTCAGTTGCTGCTTTTGCAATCGGATGTCAAATAACACGTTTGGCGCCAATTCGTACTTGCCTACATAGCTTTTGAGAATTTCAGGAGCGACTGTGACCTCTGTTGGAGGGGCCGGGGGCTGATATTGGTCGCTTAGCTTGCGGGCGGTCTGGTCGAGTCCGTTCTGGTGCAGGATGAGAGCTGTGGTCTTTCCTTGCTTATTCGTTACAAAGGTGATCTGGGCGTCGACGACTTTGTAGAAAAATTTTGTCTGCGACTCGGCATAGACGCCGAGCCTTTGCTGGCCGGTCAGTTTAACTGTTAATTGTTCCTTTTGCAAAGCAACGTCGAAGATCATCCCGGGTGCGAGCTGATATTTGCCCACATAAGTTTTGAGAATTGTTGTATCAATTGCTGTGTCAACCGTGGTTTGCGGTTCGATTTTCTGCAAGGGGATGTTGGCGTCGAGCATGTGGAAGCCGATGTCGTCTATACTTTGGGCGGAGTTGGTTAAGACGACGACACCGGTTTGATCATCTTTAGTGAATCCGGCGAAACTCCAATAGCCGCCGGTGCCGCCATTGTGCCAGATGATCCGGCGGTCGCCGCTGGTTCGGAGAAGCCAGCCGAGACCAATGTGCATATCCTGCGAGCCGGCTTGGTGGCGCTTTCTGTGTGTGGTCCTCATCGCATAACGCAAACGGGTTTTCTTCAGGCCCATATTGGCTGCTAAGAAGGTACACATGTCGCGGGCGGTTGAGCGCATTGCGCCGGCGCCGGCAAGGGTTGGGATGTCCCAGTTGCTAACTTCGATATTGCCGGCGTGGCCCTTTGCCAGTGAATTTTTCATTGCGGCCGTTAGTGTGATGCGTGTGCTTGCAAGGCCGAGTTTGTCTGCGATCCTTTGTATGAACAGTTCTTCGTAGCTGGTTTTGTTTTGGAGCGCCAAGAGATGTCCCATCAGACCGACGCCAAGATTGGAGTACTCGTACTTCGATCCTATATCGCGTTGGAGTTGGCAACCTGACAGGAATTCGTACATCTGCTCTACCGAGTAATCGGCGTAAGGATTGCTGTTGTCGGCTGACATGAAATTATCGGGCAGCCTTGGCAGCGACGAAGTATGTGTTGCCAGATGAGCCAGAGTTATGCTCTCATTATCGCGTTTCGGAGCTTTGACACCGGCGGGAAGGAATTTGTCTATCGGATCGTCTAATGCGACCTGCCCTTGCCGAGCCATGTCGGCCAATAGCAGCGAGGTGAAAACTTTGGTGAATGAGCCGATTTCAAATACGGTATCTTTGTCAGGTTTGCGGCCGCCGGAAAGTTTCGTTTTACCATAGCTGAAATATTCGGTTCCGTTTTTGTCGATGACCCCGACAATGATCCCGACGTTGCGGCCGCTATCGACGCGATTACGGATAGTTTCTTTGACATCGTCCGGGATGCGGGCTGATGGGGCGGCAAAAATGGGTGACGATGCAAAAGAGACCAATAGAATGGCTAAGATAAACATTATTCTCTTTTGAAACGGTAAGAGTGTTAATAGGCTTGTTTTCATTTGGATGTTCCTCTCTGTTAAGATACTTAGCTGGGCCGGAAAAACACAGGCAACCGAGATCAGGGACAACTCTAACTCTTTGTATTAAAAGGAGTTAAAAGCGGGCGATGAGAATCGAACTCACGTAATCAGCTTGGAAGGCTGGAGCTTTACCACTAAGCTACGCCCGCGTACACCAAGAAACTATGTATAGATATAGATTATTACAAAAAAAGCGGTTTGTCAACGGAAAACAGGCAGGAAATTTGTCCGCGGGTGTAATTTTCAGTAGCGGCAGTTGCCTCCAGGCAAGTAAAATGATAATATTCGGATTGTTATATGCGGACAAGCATTGCGAAGAATCTGATTTAACGTGGATTCCTGCCAAAAGCATGCAGGAATGACAGGGAAAGCTGAGCGACATGAAAGTAAACATCCACTACGGCGACGGTCACATCAGCCTGGATATTCCCGACGAAAATGTCGCCCGGGTCATCCAGCCGTTCGAAGACGGACCGCAAACCGATAACGGCGAGATAGTCGGGGATGCTTTGGGTGAGCGAGAAGTTGAAAACTTCAAGGATCGGATCGACGGCAAACAATTGTGTGTACTTGTCGGTGACGGAACGCGGGATATGCCTCTTGACAGTATTTTTGATAAACTCTTTTGCATTCTCAGTCGCGGGCGATTCGTAAAATTCGTCATCTGCACGGGAACGCATAATGGCGATACTTACGAGAATAAAAAAATAATCGAGCGGATAAATCGTTTCGCAGCCGATGCCGGTTTGAGCGATTTTGAAATACATGTCCACGACCATCGAAACGCGGAGTTTATAAACGCCGGAACAACATCTTGCGGAACGGATATTATATACAATGCCGTAATCGCAGACGCAGACGTGTTCCTGATCCTGTCCGACGTTAAGAGTCATTATTTCGCCGGTTATTCCAACCCGATAAAAAATTTCGTGCCGGGGATATGCGCTTACGCAACCGCAGAGGCCAACCACAGCCTTGCTCTGAATGAAAAATCTTCCTTTGGTATTCATCCGTGGCATAACGACAAGAGCAGACGGGAGAACCCATTGGCGATGGATCAGCTTGAAGGTATGAAGCTTATCACAGGCGATAGAGAGGTCCATGCCTTCGTTACGATCAGCAGCTCCAGACGGATACAGTGGGTAGGGTTTGGGCTTGCCGAAGATGTCTGCGGGCGGGCTTTCGATGAAAGTGACAGGCTAAATGCAACGACGGTAGAACCAGTTGACCGACTTATCGTTTCGCCGGGCGGGCTGCCAAACGACGTCGATCTTTATATCGCTCAGCGGGCACTGGAACTTACGAAGGCGGCGGTGACAGATGGCGGCGAGGTGCTTTTTCTTGCGGCGTGTCCGAAAGGTGTCGGCGAGGAGCACACGAGAGAAAACTTTTATGACCGGTTGACAAGACCCATTCCGGAAATTTTAAGCTCGATCGAATCTAAGTATGCTCTGTACAGCCATAAACCCTACAAGTTCGCTGTGATGATCGAAAATCTCAGAAGGCTTTGGGTTTACTCCGAGATACCCGACGACATGATGGAAGCTGCCCATCTTTATCCGACAAACAACCCGCAGACCGTCGTGGACGCCTGGCTAGCCGAGAACCCCGATACGAAGATCATGATAGTTGACGGTGCGAATAAAATAGCGATCCATGCCGGATAGAATATATTTCCGGATAAGAATTACCCGCCCATCGGTCCGTTTGGCCCATAATATCCATTCTGGGGTTTTGCGGGGGCGGTTTATAAAAAAAATTTAAAATTTTCGATTTTTGTTCGGTTTTTGTTAGGGTTTTTTGCCCTCCCTGACCGATACAAGGAGGGTGAGATTTTAGCGGCTTTGATCGCTGCGGAAAAAGTGAGGATACAATGGACAAAAACAGATTTCAAAATGACAGTCAGCCGCTATGCAGATTCGGGCCTGGAGGAGAATTCGTCTCAAACTGGCCGCTGGATGAGGGCACACTGCTGGGGCCTGCGACGAATAAACTCGGCAGGGTGCTGGCAACAATTGCGGACATGATAGGGGCGACCATCTATCCGGAACTATTAACTCAGATCGAGAATGAAACGGAAATCGAAATGAAAGTTTACCGCGATCTGGTAAAGGAGAAAACATTAAGTGCAAGCAAACAATTCGAAAGTCGAGATCACGCCGCGTCAACTGAACGTTCTCAAGACAATAGCCAACTTCGAAGCCAGTCAATGTTATTCGGCGACGATTGGGGAGGTAGCCGAAAAGTTAGGCGTAAGTCGCAGCACCGTATTCGAACATGTCGACGCCCTTCGAAGAAAAAAGTTGCTGGCAGGGTCCAGGGGCAAGGCACGCTCTTTGAAGCTCACGCTGCGAGCCAATCGGCTGCTTGATACGGCGGAAAGCTTAGGGGCCGATGACACCCCTTCATATGACGAAGCGACACAAAGGCCGGTCGGTGTTCCGCTGGCTGGCAGGGTTGCGGCAGGGGTAGGTATCGAAGCTGTTGAAAACTTCCAAATGCTTTCGCTGGATTCTATGTTCGGGGCAAGCAATGATATATTCGCTCTTGAAATTGCAGGCGACAGCATGATCGACGACGGCATATCAGACGGCGACTATGTGGTCTGCAAAAAGGCAAGCACCGCCGAGAACGGACAATTGGTAGTCGCTATACTGGAGGACAACTCAGCGACTGTCAAACGTTTCTACGATGAAGGAAGCGTTGTTCGCCTGCAACCGGCAAACCCCGATTTCAAACCGATATATTCAGACAATTGCAGGATCGACGCGGTTGTCCTCGGACTGCTTAGACGCCTATGAGATAATTTTGACCTTTGAACTTGCCGATCTATTTTGTTTACGAACGAATCCCAACCATTTCGTCCATGTCTCGCGATATACCTGACCGGAATATAAGAACCCATCATTGTGCGAGCCGAATATCTCTAAAAACTCCTTTGGTTCTTTGGCAGCGTCATAGAGTTTGAGTCCGAATTCAAATGGTATCACTTCGTCGTTTCGGCTGTGGATTATCAAGAGAGGACAATCAATCTTGCGTATGTGATCTATGGCGTTGTAATTGAACCTGGCAAAAAGGCGGATCGGCATGTAGGGATAAAATTTCTTACCCATATCCACATAGGATGTAAAGTTGCTTTCGAGAACCAGGCCCGACGGGTGAACTTTCGCAGCCAAATGCGATGCGATCGATCCACCGAGCGACCTGCCGAAAATGATTATTTGTTCGGGGCCGATGCCTCTTTTTATAAGCCAGTTCCATGCCGCTTCGGCGTCGAGGTAAGTTCCTTCCTCGGTCGGTTTGCCTTGGCTGTTGCCGTATCCTCTGTAATCGAATAGCAGGCAGTTGACACCGAGTTCATTGAAAATATTTGCGGTGTCGAGCCGATGGGAAATATTACCTGCATTTCCATGGCAGAACAGAATCGTTTGTCGTGCATTTTCGGCAGGGATAAACCATGCTGAAAGTTTCAGCCCGTCTTCGGTTTTCAGGACGACCTTTTCATAAGTAAGGTTGAGGTCGCCGGGGTTGTAGAGTAGGTTTTTCGTCGGTTTGTACACGAAAGACGACTGCAAAAAGTACAGCGACCAGCCGAGGATCGAATAAGCCACAAGCAAAACTAATGATATCGATAGCCACATGCCAAAATGTTCCTTAAACTTGTTGTACGATATTTTAAACATTTGACGCAAATTGCGTCCATGCAAAATACACAGATAGCAAAATCCAATTTCAGAATATAATTTAATTTGCCTTGCAATGCAAGACAATATAGAATCCAGGTTATGATTAAAAGGCGCAACACGAGATTAGTCAAGGTAAAAACCGTCAATATCGGTGCTGGCGAGCCAATTGTTATTCAATCGATGACAAAGGTTCCTACGACCGATGTGCGGGCGTGTCTTACCCAGATTAACACCTTGGTGCAGGCCGGATGCGATCTGGTGCGTGTTGCGGTACCTACAAGGGCCGATACGCGGGCATTTGCCGAGATCGTCGCTGAGGCTAAAGTACCGCTGATCGCCGACATCCATTTTTCCGCTGAGCGTGCGATCGAAGCTATTGAAGCAGGCGCGGCCAAGATAAGGCTCAATCCGGGCAATATCAAGACCGGTGACGATACTTTACGCATCATCGATGCCGCTAAGATGCACGGGACGGCTATCCGGATAGGTGTCAATGAAGCAAGCATCCGCGACCTGAAGGCTGAAGACCTTGCGCCATCGGGGCGAGTTGATCTGATGGTCTCCGAAATGCGAAGTTATGTAGATTTTTTCGAGAAGGCCGGTTTCACGAACATTGTCCTGAGTGCAAAAAGCGCCAACACCCTCAGGACTATCGAGGTCAACCGGGCGATAGCCGAGATGTTCGACTATCCGATCCACGTTGGCCTTACTCATGCGGGACTTATCGAAGATGCGCGGATAACTTCGGCTGTGGCGATCGGCAGCCTGTTTTCCGAAGGGATCGGCGACACGCTAAGGGTCAGTATCGCAGGCGACCCCGTTGAGGAGATCAAACTGGCTCAGGAGATATTAGCGTCGTTAGGGTTATTCGAACTTCGCAGGCCGGAGCTTATTGTCTGTCCTACGTGCGGACGGTGTCAGGTCGATGTTGTAAGTCTGGCAAGGAAGGTCAGAGAAATTCTTGACCAAATAGATAAGCCCATGCGGATAGCGGTTATGGGATGCATCGTAAACGGTCCCGGCGAAGCAGCCGATGCGGACCTGGCGGTGTGCGCAGCGAAAGGAAAGGGATATATTTATCGCCACGGCAAAAAGCACGCGGTTGTCCCGGAAGAGAACCTGCTGGAATCTCTTAAAGCAGAGATCCACAAACTCTAATACCCACTTTGATCTATGTCAGCATCAGTGTTTCTTGTAGTTCTGTTTGCGTCCATTTGAATTAGATCGATCTTTTCTGCCGGCGCTAACCGTTTTTTCATATTTACCGAAGACCATTCTTCCGGCGGAAGTTTGCAGCGAGCTTGTTATCGAGATATCTATGGTCTCTCCTACCTTGTCTCGTGCGCCCTCTACGACGACCATAGTGCCATCGTCCATAAAACCGACTCCCTGAGTTAGTTCCTCGCCGGTGCGTATGACCTTTATTGTCATCCCTTCGCCAGGCAGGGTGATGGTTTTCATTGCATTGGCGAGATCGTTTATGTTTATAACGTCAACACCCCGCAACTGGGCAACTTTGTTGAGATTGTAATCGTTGGTAACAAGTCTGCCGTCACAGTTTTTTGAAAATGCCACGAGCTTATGATCGACTTCCGCTTTTGCGTCAAGACCCGGCGGCGGCGTATCATCGATCACAACTTCGACGACGGGGTTGTCCTGAAGTTTGTTCAGCATGTCAAGGCCACGCCTTCCGCGGGCACGTTTCATGTTGTCAGAGGAATCGGCGATCAATTGCAACTCGTTCAGGACAAAACGCGGTACCACAAGGGCAGCGTCAAAGAGCTTTGTATTGGCGATGTCTGCGATCCTTCCGTCTATAATGACCGAAGTGTCAAGGACCAGAGGTCGCATCCCTTTTGTCTGTCGGGAGAACTCGATATACGGTATTACGAAACGTACATCGTCTTTGGTCCTGATGACCAGGCTTATGGAAAGGTAACATATACATATACTCATGATCCATGTTGACATTTTCAGAGTTTGCGGACTCATATTGAAAAACAGATCATCTATAAGAACCATAACAGATGACAGAGCCCAACTGATGAGTATGCCAACGAGTAATCCAAAGAATATACCAGCCAGTGCGCTGAGAGATTTTTTGGGCGTAAGCCAGTCTATGGCTAATACGATAATGGCTACGGCAAGACCGCCAACGAAAATGAACATGATGTCCTGACCAGCCATTTCCGGGTCCAAACGAACATCCAGCGCTTTGCGATAATTCTCAACCGCGCCCTCCATATCACCATCCTGTTCCATCTGGACGGCTAGGTCATAAAGATTTTCAGCGTCCGGCGTTCTGTCCTGTATGGCTTGGTTGTAACCGATGCTCACGAACAAAGCCGCAGCGATCATGATAACAAAAAGTCCTCTGATAAAGTATAAAAGCATTATAATTGCCTCCAAAAAAATAATAAAAATAGAAATATAACTATATTTTAAAAGAACGTAAACCAATCTATGGTCACATTATACCAACCAGTCAGCTATATTGCAATACGGCTGATTCGCATGGTGCTTTAACTATTATTTTGGATAAAACCGTCTTAGCAGGCCAGTAATACACAATAATCCCGTTTTCTGATACACCAGCGGCATTTGCGTTATCCTGAACAATTCCACAACCGCAAGCAACGTCCATGTTATCGGGCCATCATGAGGGCTGTTCTGGGTGGACATCGACACAAAAGCGTTATTTGGAATATTAAGCATGTATTCTTGAAAGCAGCCAAAACCCCGTAAAGAGAGGGCCATTGTTTGCCGATATATTACTTGCACTCGGGTACAGGCTTGGACTGTGCGCCGCTGCTGAAATTGGCTAAAACTATGACAAGGTTCGTAAATGATGAACAAAGCACAACTTAAACACGCATTAACACTTACGGCAGGTGTGCTTGTCGTCATTTTTATATGCCTTTTTTCACAGTTGAACGTGCCGGTTTTCGTAAAAGCAATAGTTTCAACTGCCCTTCTTTGCGTTCTTGTTTCAGGTTCTGTACTCTATTACAAGAGAGAAAAGGAAAGCACGCTGCTTGAAGCCCAATTGTCCATAAGCCGGATAAATGAGGAGCTGCAACGGGTTTCAAAGGAGCGTGAACAGAGTATTTCGGAGCTACTTAAGCAGAGAAAGCTTTTGGAGAACATAGTCTCGGCGATCCCATATTGCGTTTATTGGAAAGACGCCAAGAGTATTTTTACCGGCTGTAATCAAAAATTCGCTGAGTTCATGTCTGTTTCAAGGCCAGATGAAGTTATCGGCAGGACATATCATGATCTTATCGAGGACAGGGAACTGGCGGACTTCTTTGTTCAATGCGAGACGGAAATAATGAAAACAACTGTCCCGCTGATCAATCTGCAAAAGACATTCACCAGATCTGACGGCAAAGATGTTGACACGATGGTTACAAAGGTACCCCTCCGGAACACGAACGGCAAAATTACCGGAACGCTTGGAATTATTGCGGAAGTGACGGATTCTGGAAATGCCGGCGGCGGTTCCAATGCGCCGGCGACACAATGCTTCAGTGCGATATCAAATATGGCCGAAGGTGTACTCGTAACAGACAGTCGTGGTTTGGTCACTGAGGCAAATCCATATTTCTGTGAACTGATCGGTAAAGATAAAGAACGGATCGCGGGAAGTTTTATCTTCGGCTGTTTCAGCGATCAAGTCGGTGATCAGTTAAAGACGATCTTTGCGAAATTTCAGGACGGTAGTGATAGCAACGTCGCAAGTGTTCAGGCTGTGGTTGGCCGCAGAACCTTCCGAATAAACATTCAGCCGTCTTATGCTGAAAACAGCTATTCAGGTGTCGTTGTAAATGTCATTGACATTAACAGTCTTATCGAGACCACAAGGAAAGCTGAATATGCCAGTTACAGAAAAAGCAAGTTTCTTTCCAGCGTAAGCCATCAGGGCCGTGCGCCTATAAGCAATATTATCGAAACTTCAAAGACTCTCCAACAAGGGGATCTTAGCAGTGAACAAACTGAATTTGTAAATACTATTTACAACGCCGCAACGGATCTGATGTACCTCGTTGATGGAATATTAGATATTTCGAAACTCGATACAGGCACTCAGAAAGTTGAAAGAAGCGAGATAGATATTTCACAACTGCTTGCCTCGGTGAGCGATTCTGTGCATCTAAAAGCCGAGGAAGAGGGGCTTGAGGTTTGTGTTGAAATTTGTGATGACGCTCCGAAGACGATCAACTCCGATGTGAATAAGCTCAGGCAGATATTGGTCTATCTGACAAATAACGCCCTGAAGTTTACAAATCAGGGACATGTGAGGATAAAAGTATCCGCTGACGAACCGTCGGAAAATAGCGAAACAAATGATTCTGTTCGTTTCAGCGTTAAAGATACAGGCTGTGGGATCGACCGGAACAAATTGCAGCGTATTCGCAATATACTGAGCGAAGGCGATAACGAAATATTTTGCGGTCAGTCAGATACCGGATTCGGGCTTCCGATCGGCGGCAAGCTTATATCTCTGTTAGGCGGAAAACTCGAAATTGAAAGTACCCCTCTGGCGGGTTCGGAGTTTTACTTTACGATCCCGTGTCAGGGTTTGCCCCCCGATGCTGATGTGCCATGTGATCCGGCAGCGTCTGCAAACACAGATCGCGACCGAAATGACAATGTTGTCGACGGGCCGGAACGCATACTCGTTGTCGACGATGTCGAGGAGAACAGGGAACTTATTAAGGTTCTGATGAAAAAGGAAGGCTATGTTGTAGAGGTCTGCAACGATGGCAAGCAAGCGGTAGAACTTTGCAACGAAAAGAGGTACGATGCGATCCTGATGGATGTCCAAATGGATGTGATGGACGGTTTGGAAGCAACGAAGATCATAAGGTCGCAAGGGGAAAACACAAAAACCGGCATCATCGCTATGACGGCATGCACCTCAAATCGCGATGAATTGCAATGTTTCGATGCGGGGTGTGATGACTTTATTGCAAAACCCATAAAAAAGGAACAGCTCGTAAACAAAACATGGCGGGTCATTGCCCAGAACAAGCAGCTCATACAAGCCAGACGGGGCGACGAGATAACGTCTTTTCTTGCGGACAATCCCGATTACCATAAAACGATAGAGATGTTTGTTGATAATCTTACCGAAAGGATCCAGGCGATGCAGGATAGCCTGGACAGCAATGACCTTCAGGATCTCGCTAACAAGGTTCATTCGCTCAAGGGTCTGGGCAGCTTTGCCGGTTTCTCCATATACTCCGATATAGCCAGGGAAATGGAAGAGATGCTCAACGGAAACCAGACCGATGAAGTCCAAAAACAACTCGACGAATTAGTCCGATTCTGCGATAAGACAAAGTTTGACGTTCCCAAAAAAACGCCAAAAACCACTTGACCTTCGCGGCAAAATCTCTATTATGTTAATACCGTTGCGGATGTGGCGGAATTGGCAGACGCGCAGGCTTCAGGTGCCTGTGGGGGCAACCCCGTGGAGGTTCGACTCCTCTCATCCGCATTAAAACAATGTGACAGACTTGATAAAATACTGAAAGGAAGTTCCTATGGGACAACGTAGAGATAAACTCAATAAAAGACGAGAAAAACAACTGAAAACTCGTGCTGCCAATGCCCCTCGTAAGACAAGAGAGCGTGCACGCAAAGCCGCGGATGCTGCCTCTTAATTTCGCTTTCCAAAGAGGTCCCATTAAACTTTAAGCCCATAAGTTACAATAGCTTATGGACTTTTTTGTTTGATTTCGTTCTGTTTCTCTGTGAAATACAGATCTATTCAACATATTTTTGGGGTCATTTAAATGACATCTGCGCGAAAATATATATGGTCATATTAGCGGGCTGCGTGAAAAACATCCTTTCCCGGAATGGATAATGTCTTGCCAGCGATGGCTGAAGGACATGGACTACCAGAGTGTAACCGTTCAGCATAACTAATAAATCAGCCGACGAAGAGGAATACCGCCAAATCCTACGCACCCACTCATCTTCAGATAACAGCTTGCGCAAAGTCGTCTGGCAAATTTACTCTACAACATACATCCAACTCAACGCCAGCATCTGCAAGTCATGGAAGTCCACAAAATTGTCACCATCCGGCGGTGGGGCAATATCCGCTGAAGGAGTGCCCGGAACACCCTGCCACTGCGATGCAAGGATCGCAAAATCGCTCAAACCTATTTTGTCATCACCATCTATGTCAGCAATATAGTTACTCAAATACAAAGCCAATATCTCAGCGCCTGACAACTCCCTGTCATAAACTCGAACATCGTCGATATTGCCGTCGAAAAGAGCAACATAATCACCACCATAATAGATACCCCCGATTATCATATCGGCATCAGACGCGGTTGCTATC
>DRGS01000001.1 GCA_011053245.1 Phycisphaerales bacterium | reverse complement strand
TACCTCCAGGTGGGGCATCCGAAATCATCGATTTATATGGCCCTTCAGAGATTCATGTATTCTTCGAAGGCGGTACCGAAGGGATCGCCGACGATGATGACCTCGACGGCCTTGACGAAGTAGCGACCGAGATCGTGTCCATGAACCTGACCGGCACAAGCAGCACCTTCGGCTCCATTGTGATGCTTCTGAATCTGTCAGTACAGTCACTGGGCGAAATTGAGGAAACGACCAATAACACTTCCGGCACTCTTGACCTGCCCCCTTTCACATCTACGGGCACCGCCGACAGTTACTTTGACGTATTCTTTCAGTTGGGATTTTCAAGCATAACATTGTATACCCCGACTCCGGCCCGCATGAATGCACTGATTCACGAAAAGCCCCCGGCCAACGGCGACATTTATCAATCTACTGCTGCTTTACAACTTTTCGATGAAAACGGTACACCCACAGACTATTATATCGGTCAGATTCAATATGAGCCTAACCCCACACAGTATGACTGGGGTGACGCGCCTGATGATGCTGGCACCGCACGCTATCCCACCCTTGCTGTCAACAACGGCGCAAACCACATCACCGGCTCAGGCTTAATGCTCGGTGCCTCCGTCGATGCCGAACTCGATGGCCAGCCCGACAATACCGCCAGTGGCGATGATAATGATGGAAGTGACGACGAAGATGGCGTCAACTTCATTACCTGGCCCCTTATCCCGGGCAGGCCCGCCATCGTGGAAGTAACCGCTTCGACCAACGGCCTACTGTACGCATGGGTAGACTTCAGCGCAGACGATAGCTGGGCTCAGGCAGGCGATCAGATATTCGACGCTCAGCCGCTCACACCCGGCGTGAACTCTCTCATTTTCCAGGTCCCTATGACAGCTTCGACCAATATAACGACCTTTGGCCGGTTCCGCTTCACCTCTGATACGAATGTAAGTTTCGATGGCCCTGCAAGCGACGGAGAGGTAGAAGATCATATCGTAAAGATAAAGGAACGCTGCGGAATCAAATGGGTACAGTTGCCCGACGAAACCCAAAACGGCGTAGATATTTGCGTAACCAATACCGAAGACACCCCACGCATCTTAGCTGATGATTTTCAATGCAAAAAGTTCGGACTTATTACCGACATCCACCTCTGGGGTTCATGGGTAGATGACATCAAGGGTAACATCACGAATATTCAGCTATCCTTCTACAGTGACGACCCCATAGGCATCGGCGGCACCGATCCCGAAAACCTATACTCCAAGCCCGACAAGCTGCTGTGGTTAAGAGATATCCTACCCGGCCAGTTCACCGAACAACTGCACGCCACGGTTGTGCCAGGAGAGTACTGGTGGGATCCGGCGTTTGACATAGTAACCGCTAACGGTGACACACAGATATGGCAGATTGATATGTATCTCGACCGGACAAGTGCACTTTTCCAGGAGGGGACACCCGATGTACCCATCGTATACTGGCTCGCTGTACGGGTCGACACCGATGAAGGCCAGTTCGGCTGGAAAACCCGACGCTGGCCGGACCATTACAATGATGATGCAGTTTTCGCCGTAGGCGACGACAACAAGTCACTTAGCTGGCAGGAACTGCGATACCCCGCCAGAGAACATCCCTACGAGGGTAGTTCCGTAGACATGGCATTTATCATCACTACCGACGATTACTGCCCGGCCAAAGCCGACCTCAACTGCAACGGAATCGTCGACTTGCTTGACTTGACCATCTTCGCGGCGCAGTGGCTCCAGACAACCCCGTGATATGCACCAAGGTAATAGAATCCAACTGCTTTGGGTTCATCCGCCCCTTTCTGGCTTGTTTTTTAGAACAGATTTCGGTATCATAAGTTGCTTGTGTTGTTGCTGATACTGGCCTGTTCGATATTCATTGGAATTTTAATTTATGCCTCTTATATCTTTGCGAGATGTTCATTTTGGTTTTGGCGGTTCGTCGCTGCTTAAAGGGATCGATTTTCAGATCGATGCCGGAGAGCGAGTCTGTCTGCTTGGCAGGAACGGGGCTGGTAAATCCACTTTGCTCAGGCTCATAAAGGGTGACTTGCAGCCAAATTCCGGTGATATAACATTTCATAAGAATCTTAGTGTCGCGATGCTGACGCAAACGGTTCCTCACGACATAAAGGGCAAGGTATTCGACGTCGTAGCTGGCGGGCTTGGCGAGGCTGGAGACCTTCTCATCAAATACCATAACACCTGTCATGAAACTTCGGATCAAGGGCTGCTGTCTAAGCTGCATGACGATATTGACCGGGCCGACGCGTGGGACAAACTTAACCATATCGTAACTGCTCTTACAAGAACCGATGTCGATGGTGAAATGCAGTTTGGCGAACTTTCGACGGGGCTAAAGAGGCGGGTACTGATGGCAAGGTCGCTGGCACAGGATCCTGACATCTTAATACTGGACGAACCTACGAACCATCTGGATATCGATTCGATAGACTGGCTTGAAGAGTTCCTATTGCGATCCAGCATTGCCCTCCTTTTCGTTACCCATGATAGAAGATTCCTCAAACGAATCTCTACAAGGATCGTCGAAGTCGATCACGGTAAACTTTTCAACTGGGACTGCGATTACGACGATTATCTCAAACGAAAAGAACAACTCATAAGCGCCGAACAAAAGCATCAGGAACTTTTCGATAAAAAACTTGCCGAAGAAGAAAGTTGGGTCCGGCAGGGGATCAAGGCCCGGCGAAAACGCAATCAGGGCAGGCTAAAGGCGTTGCAGGATATGCGGCTGACCCGAAGCCAGAGACAAAAGCAAAGTGCCGACGTAAAGATCGAGATCAACGCCGCCCAGAGATCGGGCAATATCGTATTCAAAGCCAAAGACGTAAACTTCGCATACGATACGGCGGACGCTAAACCAGTCATCAGCAATTTTACAACGACGATCCTGCGGGGTGATAGAGTTGGCATAATCGGCGGTAACGGCCAGGGCAAGACGACTTTATTGAGACTGCTGATCGGAGAGCTATCCGCTAATCAGGGCAATATCGTTCACGGAACGAATGTCAGGTACGCTTATTTCGACCAGCTCCACAGCCAGCTTGACCCGGACAGGACCCTTCTTGAGAATATCGGTCAAGGCTCGGATACCGTAACCGTAAACGGCAGACCTAAGCACGTTTTCGCGTATCTGGCCGATTTCCTGTTCGATAAAAGCCAGATCAAGCAAACGGTGTCCACGCTTTCCGGCGGAGAGCGAAATCGCCTGCAGATCGCCAAGGTATTCACTCAACCGTCAAATGTATTAGTGCTGGACGAACCTACCAATGACCTTGACATCGAAACGCTCGAATTGCTCGAAGATATGCTCATCGAATATCACGGTACGGTCCTGCTGGTCAGCCATGACAGGAGCTTTCTGAACAATATCGTCACAAGCACACTCGTCCTGGAAGCAGAGGGACGCGTCGGCGAATATGTCGGCGGCTATGATGACTGGCTAAGACAACGCAAGGATGCCAATGGCGAACCTGAAAAACCGGCCAAAAAACCAAGACCCGTGAAAGATAAACCGCTAAAATTGACATATAAGCAGAAACGTGAGCTTGAGGGGCTGCCGGAGGTCATCGAACAGCTTGAAAAACAGATCGCCTCTCTGCACGAAGAGATGGCCAAACCGTCATTCTACAAACAGGATGCCGAGCAAATAACGCAAACCAGCACTAAACTGCGATCACTCGACCAGAAACTCGCCCAGGCATATTCCAGATGGGAAGAATTGGCCGCAATAGAATAGCCCATCGTCCCTTGTTTTTTAGGACAGATTTCAGTATCATAAGTACAGTCATTTAATGCAGGCAGGGGCTGGATTTGCCGATTAGGAGGCAGGGACACATTGCTCGTAATTTTCTGTATATTAAGGACTTAGCGTGAATACTAAAAAAAATTGCTCAAATCGGCGATTAATAGCTGTCAGGACGCTAATAATTGCGATTCTGGTCATATTGCTCACGCCAAGCCGCGCCGAAGCGTACATCGGCCCCGGAGCGGGATTCGCCGTCATGGGCTCATTTCTGGTGATGTTCACGACGATTTTTTCAGTATTTATGATTATGCTGACCTGGCCTATCCGCTATCTCATCTGCGCTATTAAAGGACGCAAAGCCTTTGCGCGAAGCCGGGTCAAAAAATTTATCGTACTCGGTTTTGACGGTATGGACCCGAAACTAACCCGAAAATTCTTAGCTGAGGGTAAACTGCCCAATTTCGCCAAACTCGCCGAACAAGGCTGCTTCAAGGAATTAGGCTC